>CAXBHV010000274.1:0-7423 GCA_963974855.1 uncultured Rhodopirellula sp.
CGGTACTGACGCACCGACTCTGCAGCAGATGGGGTACAAAGAACCTCGAATGGCGATGAATCGGGCGGGACAGCAACCCGAGCAGGAGACTGTCTATCGTCAAAAGATGGCGCCCGTCATCCAAAAGAATGCCACGCCAGAAGAGGTCGCAACGGCGGCAACCGATGTTGAAGACTTCGCCGCCAAGAATCGCTGGTTCCGCCAACGGGTTTATCAGGCGTCTCGGCTTATCACCGAGGGGCCTCGGCTGAAAGAATACGGGACTCCCGAAGCACGAGCGTATCTGAAGAAATGGGCAAAGGAATTCGCGCCGAAAGAAGACGAACCGGCTGACAAAGAATAATCATGCGAAGTATCTGCTTCATCGTGTGCGCGAGCTTGCTCTGTGCTGCGGCTAGTACTGCCGAGGATATCGACTTTGATACCGATGTGGTGCCACTGCTTTCCAAGGCGGGCTGTAACGCGGCCAGCTGCCATGGGAGTGCGGCGGGTCAGGCAGGTTTTCGCTTGTCGCTGTTCGGAGGTGATCCCGGTTTCGACTACCGTTCGATTGTAAACGAGCTCGAAGGACGTCGCGTCAACTACGTGACGCCGCGAAGAAGTCTGCTACTGACAAAACCAACGGGACAGTTGGATCACGGCGGTGGCGAGGTGATGGATTCGAATGCCGATGCTGCTGGAGTGATAGCGCGATGGATCCAAGCGGGCGCGGCACGGAAGACTCTGCGACATCTCGATCGGCTGATCGTCACCCCGACTTCGTTCGCCGCAAGCTCGATTCCGGCAGAGTTACAAATCAATGTTACGGCGGTTTTCAGCGATGGGTTACAGCGTGACGTTACCGAAACGGCCATCTACGTCAGCCAAGACGACTCGGCACTCGTTGTCGATGAGGCTGGCGCAGCGACGGTGAAACTTAGCGGACAGCATGCCGTAACCGTCCGGTACGGCGACCAAGTGACTTCGCTATTGGTCACGTCTCCCATCGGATCAAAGATCCCCACTCTACCCGACTCGGCCCGCAGGAATTGGATCGACGACGAAATCAACGCAAAACTTCTCGCTCTTCGTCTGGCACCTGCCGACCCCTGCAGCGATCTCGAGTTTTTGCGGCGTGTATCGCTCGATCTTATCGGTCGCTTGCCCTCGGCCGCGTTGGTGCAGCAAGTTGCGTCTAACTCCGCTCCCATCAATCGCGCGGAGCTTATTGACGATCTGCTGAGGTCGAACGAGTTCACGGACTACTGGACGCATCGCTTGGCGATTCAGCTCCGCTTACAAAAACCGGGCACCGACACTCTGGCGGCCGAAGCCTTTTACAGTTGGTTGCACGAACAGGTTGCCGCCGACGCGAGGTGGGACTCGATTGCCGACTCGCTCGTCCTTTCGGAAGGTGACTCCCGCGAGACGGGGGCGGCTACGGTGCATCGCTATTTCGCAACCGCCCGCGAGGAAGCCGAGTACATGAGCGAAGTGCTGATGGGAGTGCGGCTTCGCTGCGCCAATTGTCACAATCATCCACTCGATCGATGGACGCAGGACGATTACCACGGGTTAGCAGCGGTTTTCGTGGGACTCGATCGCGGCCAAGTGGTGCGGTTCACGGGCCGCGGCGAGATCACGCACCCACGCACCGGGGAACCGGCGATTGCCAAGATCCCTGGTCAACCATTAATACTGGGCGGTGTTGATCCGCGGCAATCGTTTGCCGATTGGCTGACCTCGCCTGAGAATCCCTACTTTGCCAAGGCGATGGTGGACAGAGTTTGGCAGGCTCTGATGGGACGCGGCCTGGTGAGCCCGGTGGATGACCTGCGAGCGACGAATCCACCCTCGCATCCTACGTTGTTGGACCGCTTAGCAGACTATTTTTCGCAGAACCAATTCAAGCTACGTCCCTTGATCCGGCTGATCTGTAACTCGGCTGCGTATAACCGTGCAAGCCCAGCGATTGGCGGTGATCACGTCGACGATCGTTTCTATGTCCATGCGATCCCGAAACCACTGTCGGCAGAAGTCTTGGCAGACGCCATCAGCGATGTCACAGGGGTGGCGGATGACTATGACGGAGTTCGCCGAGCGATCAATGTGGTCGACCGAACAGTCTCGGCAAGCAAACTGGAATTCCTGGGTCAATGCTTGCCCGGCGAGTCGTGCTCGTCTGATTCAAGGAATGACCGAGGAATCGCCTCGCAGCTTCATCTAATGAACGGTGGGCTGATCAATGAAAAGATTCGTGACTCCGATTGCCGCCTGCGGTCGCTGATTGACCAGGGAGCCTCGACCGACGAGATCGTCAACACGTTTTTTTCGGTTGCGTTTTGTCGGCCGCCAACCAACGATGAACGCGCCGGCTGGGTAGACCGAATCCATTCGAGCGCTGACCCGCAAGAGCGAACCGCTCGCCTTGAAGATTTCCTTTGGGCTCTTTTGAACTGCCATGAATTCTCAACCAACAACTAGGTGGCGAGCCGCCACCGATCACAACATCGTCGGTCGGCGAGATTTTCTTCACGTCGGAGGGCTCACCGCATTGGGACTCGGTCTAGCCAGTCACGTCGACCGAGTGAATGCGGCTAGCCCGGCCGCTCGTGCCAAGTCGTGCATCCTGATTTGGTTAGATGGCGGCCCAAGTCATCTTGAAACTCTCGATCCGAAGCCCGATGCGACCAAGGAAGTTCGTGGCCCCTTTGAAGCCATCTCGACTTCGGTACCGGGGATTCAGATTAGTGAGTTAATGCCGCGTACGGCGGCCGCGATGCAGCACACCGCCATCATTCGCTCGATGACTTCACCGCTAGGCGAGCACAATTTCGGCACTCACTATTTGCTGACAGGCTACAAACCAACGCCTGCACTGAATTATCCTGCCATCGGCTCCGTGGTGTCGCACCTGAATCGGCGTCCTGGTGAGATACCGTCGCATGTGGCGATTCCCGATTTGCGAGTGGGCGGGGGAAAGTTTGACGCCGCTGGCTATCTACCGCCGCGTGTCGCCCCGTTTGAAGTTGGCGGTGATCCTGCCAGCCCCAATTTTCAGGTTCGTGATCTTGATCCGTTCCCTGGCATCGTTGACGAACGGTTAGAGCGGCGGCGGAGCTATCTACAAATGCTCGACGGAGTCCAGGAAGCAGCGCAAAACCATCCGCCAAACGATGCCGCCTTCGAGCAAGCCTATCGGTTGATGACTTCGCCGGCGGCTAAGCGTGCCTTTGATCTGTCCGCGGAAAGTGACGATGTGCGTCGCCGTTATGGCGGCAAATCGATCGGACAATGCTGCCTGCTCGCGCGCCGATTGGTCGAGGCCGGTGTTCCGTTTGTCACCGTGAATAACCGTGGCTGGGATACTCACAATGACCTGGTCACACGACTGCAGGAAGGCTACACAGGTGCGAAGATACCGGTGGGGCTCGTACCATCGCTCGACATGGCTTATGCCGCGCTGATCGCTGATTTACATGATCGCCGTTTACTTGACGACACACTGGTCGTCGTGATGGGTGAGTTCGGCCGCACCCCGAAGCTCAACACCCAGGCGGGACGCGACCACTGGCCGCGCGTGTTCAGCGTGATGATGGCGGGCGGCGGCGTAGCGGGAGGCCAAGTCATCGGCTCGAGCGACGACATGGGCGAAAGTCCGAATTCCCGCCCCGTTACTCCGGCAGATCTAGCCGCAACGATCTATCGATTGCTTGGTATCAATCCTGCAACGACTCTTTACACCAGTGACGGTCGCCCGGTGCAGGTCACCGCCGATGGCATCGCGTTAAACGAGTTGGTGGGATGAACCGATTCACGAGCAGAATGCGATTGCCGCGGCTGTTTGCCCAGCTGTACATCGGTTGTTGTTTCCGCCGCAGCGTTTTCATCGCTGCGGTATTGATGCTGGGAACCATCGGCATGTCGCAAAGTGATGGCGGCCAACCACCGATCACCGCGCTGACGATTTCGGCTGACGATACGACATTGGTTGCCGGTTCGCAGTTGGGAGTTCACGTTATCTCCTGGCCCAATCTCGAACCCGCAGTCGTGCGCGACGTAGGTTTCCCACAGATTCACGACTTGCAATTTTCGCCTAACGGCAAGCAACTTCTAATCGTTGGCGGTGCTGCAGGTGAATACGGAGAGTGGAAACTTGTTTCGTGGCCAGAATTTGAAGTGATTACAACTCGAGTCTCGCACAGCGATGTGATTCATTCGGCAGCTTGGTTGTCCGATGACCTGTTTGTGACGGGCGGTGCCGATAATGATTTGATCCAGTGGCGTCTGTCCGGTGGCGAGGCAAAAGAGTTGCGTGTCGTCCATGGACATTCTCGTCGTGTGTTGTGTGTCGAATCGATGAGTGAGCAGAAATTGGTGGTCTCGGCTGGCATTGATCAGGTCTTGAGAGTGTGGAACGGCAATCAGGGGATCCTGGCAGAACCACCGCTCCGAAACCTGGATAACCACACCGGGGCTGTCTGCGATCTTGCGGTAAGACCAGGTGAGCATGCCATTCCCTATCTTGCCTCGGCCAGCGTTGACAGAACGGTTCGGTTCTGGCAGCCAACGATCGGTCGGCTTGTCCGTTTTGCGAAACTGCCGGTCGAGCCAAGTTCGATCGCTTGGAACCGCGATGGTGAGCGGATCGCCGTCGGATGCTCTGACGGAAAACTGAGAATGATTAACCCCAACACCGTCGAAACCGAACAGACACTTGACGGAATCGAAGGCTGGATTTACGAAGTCGCCGCCGCGGGTGACGGCAGCTTTGCGGTCGCGGGAGCGGGTGGATCGATAGCAAGAGTGATCGCAGCAGAACCACCAAAATAATGGATTTACCACTGGCAGTCGTCGCGTCGGACCGGGGGCGATTGAGTCGTGTGTATTAGCTGGATAACACTTTTTCGGGACGGTCAAAGGGGTTGGCAGCTTACCAGCGATCCAGAGCATCGGATACACTTTCATGAAGAGTTACATTCTCGTCAAAAAATGGATGATCGCCATGCAACGAACCGCCTATACAATTGTTGTTGCCACCTTGATCGCGTTTGGGACGCATGCGTCTGCGGCGGAGCCAAGCCCCGCTTCCGTGTTCGAGCAGAGGATCATGCCGATCTTCAACTCGCCGAATCCCTCAAGTTGTGTGCAGTGTCATCTTTCGTCTGTCGACCTAAAGGATTACATCCGGCCATCCAGTCGTGAGACATTCTTGTCACTGCGAGACCAGGGCTTGGTGGACGTTGATCGTCCACGCGAGTCAAAAATCCTGCACCTGATCGAGATGGGGGAATCCGATTCGGACTCGTTAGCCAAGCGAATTCATGCCAAGAATCGAGACGCAGAATATGAAGCCTTCGCGTCTTGGATCGTAGCCTGCTGCCAAGACTCGGACTTGGTGAATGCCGCGGCGATCCAGCCTAGCGCCGCGGCCGGTCCCAAGGCGTCGGTGGAGGTCATTCGGCACACCCGCAAAGATCGGGTTCTCGATTCCTTCGTACGGAATATTTGGTCTCAACGCATGCGATGTTTTCCGTGTCATACACCGGCAGAGATCGACGCGGATAATCCGATGCACGAAAAACCAATGGAACGACACAAAGAGTTCGTCGCCAAGTTTGGAGCGAAGATGAATATTTTCAAGGAGACTCCTGAGCAGACATTGCAGTCGTTAATCGCAAGCAGTCGAAAGCGGCATGGCAACGATTTGCCGTTGATCAACGTGGACGCCCCATTACAAAGCTTGCTGCTACTTAAACCGACGGCCAAGGTTCCTGCCAAAGATGCCAATGGGAACCTGGGCAAGCCTTCCTCGGTCGCACCGGTCTCGCACCTGGGCGGCATCAAGATGCACACGGACGATCAATCGTACAAAGCGTTCGCTGCTTGGCTGCAAGACTATGCACTGGCTGCCACGGGAGGCTATCGGGATGGTAAAGCGATTCCCAAAGACAACTGGTATCCCACCGAGCACGTGATCCGCATCAAAGGGCTTCCCGCGGACTGGCCCAATCTGTCCACGGTTCAGATTTTTGTGCACCGCTGGGATTCTGAAATCAATGATTGGTCTCCAACCCCGATCGCGTTCACTCAGTGCAAAGTGACGCCACGCAAGATGGTCAATGGTTCGCTGTTCGTGATCGCGAGCGACGATCAGCGCGACGATCTTGCGCCCGAGGGCGAAACCATTCCGGCGGGAAGGGTACAGCTACGAATCTATTTGGACCGTGACGAGGTGCTCCGTGATCAGCCAACGAAGCTGATTCACAGAGACGTGCCGGATGCGTCCGCAGTGATCGATGCAAAATTCGAAAAGGGTTTTAAAAACGCGGACGTTGTCGAAGGAGAGCATGTACTGACGAACGGTCCGTAAATAAGCGTCTTAGTGCTTCGTCGAAGTTAAAAATTGGGGTTTCAAACGTAGTGGAGCTTGCTAAAGCTCCCTGTTTCTTGGGTGAGGGAGAATCTTTAGTAAGATCCACTACCTCAAAATCAAGGACAGAGCACTAGGCATCATTCGCTCCATTTTGACGTCATGCAAAAGAACGAATCAATTTGATTAGCGAGGCTTTGGAATCAGAATGATGCTTGTAGGTTGGGGAGCCACAATCGATTCGGATCGCTGAAAGTGGCGTTCCACGATATCGACAACCATCTCTTCGCTGACCTTAACTTCTTCCGCGTTCCGCATCTCGTCATAACGATGAATGCCGTTCAACATGCCGCTGTGCGAGGCGACTCGATAGGATTAGTTCCTATCCAATTTCATTCCGTTAACGTGCACATCACGAACCCGCTTTCCTTGTTGGCCGGCCCAATCGAGCGTCCATGTCATTCCTGAGGTTTGGATGAGTCCGCCCACACGATCCAGTGGATGTTCCGCTTCCATGTTGGTAGCCGACTGCTCCAGTATGTCATGAATCTGTCGGCCTGTAAGCGTAAAGGTTGCGAGTTTGGCCGGATGCGGTAGCAGCGTGAAAAGATCTTCACGAGTCACCTTCCCCTGAGGCAATGTGATTCCATATCCGACCCCCGGAAGCAATGCAACCTCGGCTCCTGTTTCTTGACGGAGCAAGTCGGCTACCAAAACATCGAAGGGACTTTCGTGTTTGTATTTTCTGGGGATGAGAGTCTCCGCCATCCCGATGACTTCCTCGAGCTTCTTTCGATGAGGCTGACGGATGTCGGCAATCAACGTGGCCATTTTCGGATGCGAGTAATCTCCGGCCCAGAGCATGTGCAGTTCGTCTTCAATTTTGACAATCTGTCCATCAACAAGGCTGACTCGAACTTCTCCAAGAGCTGCCGTGTCGGACATCGCTTGGACAATCTTGGTTCCATTGACCGTGATCGCCGGATGGAGGCGGTCGTGAGAATGGCCGCCGATGATCAGGTCGATTCCGTCAACCTCACGGGCTAGCAGTTTGTCCACCGCTGTTCCTTG
>CAXBHV010000275.1:0-7399 GCA_963974855.1 uncultured Rhodopirellula sp.
AGGTGGCAGAAAACTAGCGTAACCAAAAATCACGACAAGCCCAAAGTTTTAGCGGTCCAGGCTAGTGCCCAGGCGTAATGATGTGAAGCATTTCGTAGCGGAACTCGTCAAGAGTTTCGGAGGACACTCGCCGTGGATCGAAAGTCTTGACGACTTCCGCTACGCTAAAAATACACAAACCTTATTGAGGGGAGATGCTTCAAATCGTTAGTCCGGGGCCGCTAACGCTTTGGTATTGACGTCGGATATTAGAGGTAAGTTTTTTTTACGACCTATAGTGCAGTTACCTCTCCACCGACGAAGTCGGTTGTGCGGATTTTATTTCGTTGTAAATCGAGTCCTTTGACGTGCTTCACCTCCCCGAAACTTGTTTTGGGGAGGTCAGAACGAGCGGAGCAAGTTCTGGGTGGGGCATCGAAGTGTTAGAGATGACAACGTGCAAGCTCAACGTCACCAGCCCGAGAGCGGAAAACTCGCTGAAGGCTCCTTTTCCGACCCTCCCTACTTCGTTGGGAGGGTGAAGCAAGTGGTTGCTACCACTCAACTTAAAAAGCCGCACGACCTCGAAGTTGGTGGAGAGGTGGCAGAAAGCCCGCGCAACCAAAAATCACGTAAACACCAACGTTTTAGCGGCCCAACGTTAGCCGCAAACGGCTGCGGTCTATGACGTCGCCTGCACCGAACAAACCACCTCTGTGCCGCCGGCCTGGACCGAATGAACCTCTAATTCACCGTGGATCATCCGTGCACGATAGGCCATCGTTCGCAAACCCATTCCCGCTGCCGAAGCATCATCGGCCTCGATTCCCTTGCCATCGTCCTTGATTCGCAAGACGATGCGATGATCGTCGCGTTCCAGCGAGATCGTGATGCATTGGGGATGCGCATGTCGGATGGCGTTGGTTGTCGCTTCCTGAGCGATCCGAAATAACTGCGTGGCGGTTTCGTTGTCGCGGAGTGGGACCGGATTGTCACACTGAAACGTGCATTGCACGCCAGTCATCTCGTTGAGTTGGGTCGACATTTCCGATAGCGATGACATCAAACCTTCGGCGTCAATGTCAACGGGATTCATGCCTCGCGAAAGGGTTCGCACCTGAGACAAGGCTCGCTGAAGCCCCGCTTTGATCTTTTCGGCAATCTTCAGCTCAGGATTCGATTGGCGTGAAAGCGAGACCACCAAGGAAGCTGCGATCATTGTCAACCCTGTTAATTCTTGCCCCAGACCGTCGTGTAAATCGGTACCGATACGGCGTCGCTCTTCCTTCGTGGTTTCCACGATGTGGCGTTCCAGTTCACGCCGCATCGTGATGTCCTGGCCGGTGCAAAGTAGTCCGATCAGGCGACCGGCGGAATCGTTCAGCTGCGAATTGAACCATTCGATGTAACGCAGTTGACCGTCTTTGGTCAGAATCGGCTTCGCGATTCCTTGTTCAACGTCGCCCACCAATGCGTTCTGAAACAGACGCTGAATCGTCTCGCGATCCATTTTGGGCACAAAGGTCTCGAACCAATCCCGATTTTTCACCTCGTCGAATCGCCAGCCTGTAATTTTTTCGAGATAGGGATTGAATTCGACGATCCGTCCGTCGGTATCCAGCACCAGTGTAACATTTTGGCTTGTTTCAATAATGCTACGATTGAACTCGTGTTCTCGCCGCAGTGCTTCAGCGAGGAGCTTACGTTCTGTAATATCACGTTGGATCGACACAAAATTGGTGTGTTTGCCAACTTCGTCAAACATTGGCGATATAAATAGCTCAACATCATAAGGCGTCCCGTCCTTGCGGTAATTGACCAGTTCGACAAGACAGCTTCTGCCCGCCTTCAAGTCTTGACGTATTTGCTGCAAAACTTCGGGAGTGGTCGCTTCGCCCTGCAGGATGCGGGGAGTTGTGCCGATCAATTCGTTCGCTGTGTACCCGGTCATTCGGCACATGGTTTCATTGACGTAGATGATCTCAGGACCAGGCCACTCAAGATCATCGCCAGTAATAATCACACCCTCGCCGAGGTGGGCCATGGCTTCGGACAACAAACGCAATTGCTCGATACTGCGATCGAGATTTTGTGACGTATCGAAGAGCGACTCGTCCAAGTCGATATTGAGCTTCTTCAAAGCGTCAAAGGCAATTCGCCGTTCGGACTCATCGGCAAGTGCCATCCGGCAATGACTCAGGCGACCTTGTTCGTCTGGAAATGCCAAACTTTGCAAACGAAACGTCGCCGACGGATGGTCATGGGAAACCATGCTCAGCTCACATGCACACGTCTTTGGCTCTGCGAACACCTCGCGTCGATGCCTATACCAAACGTCCTGGGATTCGTCGCACACGAAATCGCTGAACTTGCGTCCGGCGAGATGTTTGCGATCGACATTCAGCATCGTCGCCGCAGTGATGTTGGCCCGCTCGATTACGCCTTGGCGGTTGAGTGTCAGGTAGCCGACCGGAGCAAACTCGTACAGATCCGAGTAGCTGTCACGGGAATGGGCGAGTTGAATTTGGGTGAGCCGCAATTCCTCATTTTGAATCTCCAGTTCCATTTGATGGACTTGAAGTTCATGAAGCAGCTTCGGAAGCTCGTCGGCTGGCATCCGCTCCGCATCCTCGAGAGTGGTTTTTAACATCGCCAAAGCACGGCTTCGCAAAGATTTGTCGGATTCGCTCATTCAGCTATCTCTTGCATCGTTAGCAGCACGTGGCCTGGCAGCGGAAGTGTGTCACCCAGTCGTCTGACGCTGAGTGCGAACTTCTTTTTACCTGCATTTGCAAAGTCCTGCTCGATTTCCAAATCATCCAGCGTCGCATTCTCGGTTAGGGCGGCGTTGATCGCGTCCTTAAGTTTCGGTTGGTCCCATGCACCATTACTGATCTCGTAGAGCGAATGACCAACAACCTCGCTGATCCTCAATTGGAAAATGTCGTAGAAATATTGGTTGGCAGAAAGGACCGCGAAATCTTTGTCCAATACGACCAGCGGTTGCCGCACGGTGTTGAAGATCGATTCGAAATAGGTCCGCAGTTCAGCCGTCGTCTCGGCTTCCTTGAGTTCTTGGATGTTAACGAATGTCAGCACCAGCCCGTCGATGGCTTTTGTGGTCGTTCGGTAGGGCAAGATCCGCATCAAGTACCACGTGCCATCCATGGTCTCGACCCGTTGTTTCTTAGGCACCAGGGTATCGAGAACCGCCTTGCAATCACGGCCCAGATCAACGTCCTTTAACTTAGTCGTCAATTCGCTCAGCGGTCGACCCACATCGGTCGGACGCAGCGACACGATTAGTGGGGCTTGCACGGTGTAACGATTGATTTGCAAATCATCGTCCAGAAAAATCGTGGCAATGTCGGTGCTGTTAAGCAGGTTTTGCATGTCGTCGTTGGCCTGCGACAAGTCGTTGACCTTCGACTGCAGTTCAACGTTGACTGTGGTTAGCTCTTCGTTCAGCGATTGCATTTCCTCTTTGGATGTCTCGAGTTCCTCGTTCGTGCTTTGCATCTCTTCGTTGGTCGATTGCAATTCCTCGTTGGCCGATTTGAGTTCTTCGTTCGACGTTTCCAATTCCTGCAATGTCTCTTGATGTGTCTCACGCAGAAATTGCAACTCGCGGGTGAGAATTTTGCTATCGCTGACTTGTCCTGTGGGTTCCACCTCGTCAGTGGGTTGTTTCGTCGTGGTTGTGCTGGCGGTTTCGGCAGGCCGGAAAGTGATGAAGATCAAACCACCCACGGAATCGGGCTTGGCGATCTTTTGGGCGGCAAGATGAACCACGGTGTAGTCACCGTTCGTCTTGACCCGTACCTCTTTGCGGATGACTTCGTGTTCCGTCGACGATGCCAAACGCATCATCGTCGTTAACTCGTGCGGCAAACCCTCGCGTGCCATATCCAAGATATTGGTCCGCGCGTGACCTTCGGCTAATTCGAAGTAGTCGCCCGTGCGGCCATGTACATGCACGAGGTCGCCACTCGCGTTGACAACGACAAACGTGGGGCAAAAGCGATCCAAAGCAATCCGTTCCAGCAACATCGCAACCTGCGATCGGCGAACCTGCGAAATCTCGCTCGATGAGGCAACCGTCCTTAACTCACCCTCGTTCTTCTTGGCTGGCATCTCGGGGAGGTTGTGGACCGCTGGCAAAGATCCCTTGCGTCGGTAAATCTTCCACTTCTTGTCCACGGTCTCGAACAAATCGTCGAAGTGGCCCGTCGTTTCGGATGCCCCCAGCATCAACAATCCGCCGGGATTGAGTGCATAGTGGAAAATTGGCATCAATTTCTTTTGCAGTTCCGCGTCCAAGTAGATCAGCAAATTGCGACAGGTGATGATGTCGAGCTTCGTAAACGGCGGGTCTTTGATCAGGTTCTGCGGAGCGAAAACCGCCATCTCGCGAATTTCTTTGCGAACGCTGTAGTGTCCGTCGTCATGTAAAAAGTAACGCTCGAGTCGCTCGGGCGAAACGTCCACGCTAATCCCTGCGGGGAAACGCCCCATTCTCGCGCATTCGATCGCCGCGCTATCCAAGTCCGTACCAAAGATCTGATAGTTGAAACGCAAATTCAGTTTCTCGGCACATTCTCGCATGACGATCGCAAGCGTGTAAACTTCTTCGCCCGTCGCACATCCTGGCACCCAGACTCGCAGTGTCTTGTCGCCGTCCGTTGGGTTGTCACGAATCGATTGCATCAACTGTGTGAGCGGTCCCCTGGCGAGCGTCTGCCACGCTTCGGGATCGCGAAAAAAACTGGTGACACTGATCAACAGTTCCTTGAATAACAGTTCGATCTCGTGCGGGTTCCGTTCCAAAAAGTGAACGTACTCTTCCGGTTGTGCGATTTGGTGGATGTTCATCCGCCGCTCGATTCGACGCCGAATTGTGTTCACTTTGTAACCGGAAAAATCGTGTCCGGTATGCGCGCGAAGCAACTGCAATAGTCTTGCCATCGGCTCCGCTTCGATCACAAGGGACTGAGCGGCGGGCGATGAATTGCCGGAAGATCGCGTGCCGCTCAGGAAAGGTCCGCGGGCATAGGCGATCAGTTGCTCGGGCATTTCTGATGGAGCCATTACGTAGTCGGACAACCCGGTGGCCTCGGCGCTGGACGGCATCCCTGCAAATTTCGCCGATTGCGATAGTTGCACCATCGCCATTCCGGCGCCGGCTTTAATCGCTTTCAAACCGAGCGTTCCATCGCTGCCGGTTCCCGAGAGCACGATGCAGATGGCATATTCTTTCTGGTCCTCGGCCAATGAGCGAAAAAAGGAGTCAATCGGCAAGCGGTCCAATTGGCTGTGGTCCTCGATGCGACGCAAAATCCCATCATGGATCGTCAAGCGGCCCCCGGGTGTGCCAACGTAAACATGGTCTGGCTGCAGCTGAATGCCATTGGTTGCGGCGACCACCGGCATCTTGGTTTCACGCGAGAGCAATTCAGGCAGCAAACTTGTATGACCAGGATGCTGGTGCGTCAGGACGACAAACGCCATGCCGGTATCCGGCGGCAAATGGTCCAACAGTTCATCGAGCGCTTCGAGCCCGCCTGCCGAAGCACCTATGCCAACAATTGGGAAGCGATTCGTTGTTGGTTTGTCCTTCGTCAATGTCATCATCCCTAGAAAAGTGACTGCCAAGTTTGCTCAAAGTTTAGTCCTCACCGCCCCAAGCTCCCAGCGGGCAAGTTGCATCCTAAGGCTTGGCTACGGATCGGACCACCGCTAATGGACCACTGTAAAGCAGGTCATTATGTGCAATGACTCCTGCCTAACTGCTTAGAAGGGTAAGGAACTCGAGTGATGCAACGTCAAAGACGTAATGACGACTCACGGCCAGGTGTGCAAATACGGATCACTGATCCGCAGTCGCACGCCGAAGTGCGCGTGGGCGAGCAAGGACGATTGTGGGTCCGAGGCGCAAACCTGATGTTGGGATATTTAAATTTGCCCGAAAAGACAGCGGTGGTGATCCACACTCCCTTGCTGGACACTTCGGCAACCGAGATCGCACGACAACTTTTTGAGACAAAAAATCCCGGCAATTTGGATTTCCAAGCCGGCTGACTTCATCGAGGTCAGCGTGATCCCGATAACAAGTCTCGGAAAACTCGATCTCCGTGCGATACAGCGGATCGCATTGGAACGAAACGTTAACACCAGTTCAGCGCACATGCATGCGTCAGGAAATTCCTGACACGCAGACCAGACCGTTCTCCACTAGCTGTCGATTCGAAGTTACATACATTTCGGTTACGCTTGTCTTGTTGATGAGGCTGCCCGCCCGCATTTGCTAGTGCTATGCTACACCAGCCCGTCACACCGGAGGATATAGATGCACCAAAGCCAACTCTATTTCAATCAAGATTGTCCCGTTTGCGGTCGTGGAATGCGAGTGCGAATCGAATTGCTTGGCAAAGAGGTTGCATGCGGACATTGCACTGCTGTGATCGTCGCATCGGATGAGAGAGGTCACCAACGAGTTGGCTCGAGACATTCTAAGAAAACCAAAACTACACAAACTCGCCAGGTGGAATATGCAGGTCGGTAGCCACGCTACTCGGCACACATCTTGCTCGGTTTGGAGATATCGGTGGTATCACTAACCACCGCGATACACCACCACGCTGAGGAGACAATAAATAGCGTTTCAATTCACGGTTTCGCGTTGCGGAGCGAAATGCAGGATTGCAAGTACTGTGTAAAGAATATGGCATCGGTGATTTCCAACGTACCTTCGTGATCGGAGGGTCGATTGATGCTGATGCAATCAACGCCGAACCGACGAACAAATTATTCCTGGCTAGCCGCGGGTTCAGCATGGTCCCCGCATCACGAAACAACCCGCGGCTAGCGTTTTCAATTGCGGATCAAATCATCCATTTCGAAGGAAACCAAACCATATTTAAGAACCTTATTTCGCGGAAACATCAAAACAATGCTGAGTTGATGGAAGTCGCCTCCCAAAAATGAATTGGCTTAGTTCCGAGCCAACTTTGTTTGCATGCATTCAAATATGTGGCACGGCGACTTGGGTGATGGTTGAAATCACGGTTGTGCAAGCGAAATAACGTGCTGGCAGAAAACCAGATTGGACTGATCGGTCGAATTGGATTGTTTTGACCGGTCGATTTGTTCAAGACGCTATGGCTTGATGAACAAACCCAAGAATCGATCCTCGTATGCAGTCAGGCAGGAGTCTTTCAGCGAATTGGCCGTTTTGGCACTAGCAGGCTGTTGATGTATTCGAAATGCAACTCGCAGTTGTGAGCCGTGGGCCGTAAGGCACCGGGTAACGCGCGGGACCTGGCCGCTCACGCGCGAGCGGCTCACTAAGTCAACAGCCCGCTAGCCACGGTTCTGGTGTTCAACCGGGGCAAGCGCCCAAACGCAACGCTGTGAAGCATTT
>CAXBHV010000276.1:0-7390 GCA_963974855.1 uncultured Rhodopirellula sp.
CGGTGTCGTGCTTTTCAGTCGAGCCGAATCCTCGTATCTTATACAGCACTGTATCTTTCTGAGGCTGTGACCGGCGTGATGGTGACAGCTTTGTTTCAAATCAAGTGACGTGAAAAGCGAGTGGCAACCAACGTTGCTTCATGTTGATGAGCGAGATTCTGCTCTATTACAAACGTCCTGACCCAACCACTTGGGTATACCTGTCGTCATTTTTGACGATTGGGTTGTTCTTCGTTTTTCATCGATTTTGGAGCATCCGCAACCTCGATATTTTCCTGTTGATCCTGCTGGCCCCAGGATTGTTGATGGTCCACGAGGGCCGCCGACGTCAATTGCAGGAAATCGAGTCGGAAGTCATCACGCATCGCCAAAACGAAATCCTTCCGGCGTCGACGAATTCTGCCAATGCCGACCCTGATCACGGTTCGGGGCTGAGAAACGCTGGGCTGCGAGAATTAGTGGCTGCCGGCGGACGAGCCCATTTCCGAGACAGCATCCGAAGAAGCGTCGGTGCGAGCGGAAGCAGCGATCTTGGCCCAGCCGAGTCCGCCGCTCGGAGCAGACACGACCGATTCGATCTCGGGGGCCGATGGCTCAACGTCCGACGGATCGCCTGCTGCCGATCCAGAGTCCGACGCCGACCACGCAGCCTCTTCGGATATCGATCCCGAGGATATTCGCCGGTACGGGTTCATCAGCTTGTTTGTCGTTCAATTCATGTTGCTGATTCGTTTGCTGCTAGATCCCTTGATGGTGCGTCGTCCGCTGTTGGACCCGAACCTCTCTAGCGGCGGTCTGACCTTTATCGGCGTTTCGCTGTTCATCTTTATGATGGCAAATATTGTCGCCAGCACGCCGCGTATCCAAATCGAACAGGGGCCAAAGCTGGGGCCGGGTTACGCATTGATGAACATGTTACCGGCAATCCCAACGCGCCCGGTGACCGATGCTCTGGCCGGTTCCACGCTGGGTGACGAGAACGATTTGGATGCATCACAAAGCCGACTGGCAACGATTGCCAAGGTGTTGGCGATTCTCGCTCATGCGGCGATCGTTTCGGGCATCGTGTTGATCGGCAATTGGCATTTCGGCAACATGCGAGCCGGCGTGGGATGCGCGACGCTGTATTTGCTGATGCCGTATACCGCCCAAATGACCGGCCGGGTCGACCATGCGCTGCCCGCTGCCTTGCTGCTGTGGGCGGTCTTGTTTTATCGCAAACCGCTCGTCGCAGGCATCTTTCTGGGGCTTGCCGCCGGGCTGGTGTACTATCCGTTTTTCTTGCTGCCGCTATGGATCAGTTTCTATTGGCGACGTGGCGTATGGCGGTTCACGATCGGCGTTGCAGTAATGCTCGGTCTGCTGATGATGTTGTTGTCGCTCAGTGGAGTTGAATCGCTTGTCGATCATTTGCGGACCATGTTTGGTCTGTTCAAACCTGAAACGAAATCCAATATTTTGGGTGGCATTTGGGGGTTGGGCTGGAATCCAATATGGCGATTGCCAGTGATTGTGGGATTTGTGATCCTCTGTTCGTTCTTTGCCGCTTGGCCGGCGCAAAAGAATCTCGGAACCCTGATTGGATGTTCGGCTGCCGTGATGGTGGGTGCCCAGTTCTGGCACGGTTATGGCGGCGGACTTTACATCGCGTGGTTCCTGCCCCTGTTGTTATTAACCATTTTTCGTCCCAACTTGCAGGACCGTATTGCCTCAAAAGTAGTCTCGGATTCTTCGAGTAAAAAACGACGCCCGGTGGCGTTGGAGGTAGATGCGGCTTGACGGATCTGAACGTGAACTCTGGCCCGCATGCGAACACAGGCCCTCATACGAATACGAGTCCCGATGCGAATTCGAGTGCCCAGCCGAGTCATGCCGGCGAAGCCCTCAACCGCTATCGTGAACACTTAGCCGAAATTCAAACCGAGCGTGATCACTTAAAAGTTCGCGATCGGACCTACGGCACCATTCGTGTCGTGTTGTTTCTGTTGGCGATTCTGTTTTGGGTGGTCGGCTATTACGGCGACGTCACCATTGCACAACCGATTGGCTGGGCGGCGTTTATCGGCTTCATCGTTGCGGTGGTTTTAAACGAACCGGTTCGCGATCGAATCGATGCGCTGCGGCGTGAACGCTCAGTGTTCCGCCGCTTGGTTGCAAGGATCGAGCGTGATTGGGATCGCTTGGCCACCGCCAGCCTATCCCGGCAACTTGGCGAAGTCGCATTGCCGGCGGGCCAGCGGGATGCGGCGGCCGATTTGGATCTGTTGGGCCGAGCGTCGCTGTTCCATTTGGTTTCGATGACCGCAACCACTCCTGGCATTCGCACGCTCGCGTCGTGGTTGACTGGACCGGCGATTTCTAGCGATGCGATCGAACGAACCAAGGCGATCGAAACCCTGGCACCCCTGCGCGAAGAGCGACTGCGGTTCTACGTGACCGCTCGCAAAGTCGCCGAAAGCAGTGGTGATCCCGATCGATTTACCGCGTGGGCGACCGGGCCGCGTTGGTTAGCATCACGCAAATGGTTGTCCGGATGGGCCAACCTCTCAGCAATCCTGGCGATCGCGTTTGTGCTCGCGATGCTGCTTGGCTTCCTTGTGCTGGGGTCGGCGACATGGTTCAAAATTGGACTGTTTGGGTTGCTTGCCGTTGGCATTATTAACGTCACCTTGACCGGTATAGCACTCGGACCGGCACATGCGATCTTTTCCATCGCGATGGCTAGCCGTGGTGCCGTGGACGATTATGGCGAGCTTTTTGCCGCCGCCGAGCGACTGCCCACCGACAACAACGCGAGCAACACCAAAACGAATAATACCGCTCACTTGCGAAATATCCGTGATACCTTGATCGCGAGTCCACGCTCTGCCGCCGCCGGAATGTTGGCGTTACAAAAAGTGGCAGCCGCGGGGGCACTGCGACAATCGGCGGCGACGTTTTTGATTTACTTGCCGCTGCAAGCGTTCGCACTTTGGGATGTCCGAGTGTTGAAACGACTCGAACAGTGGCAAGAGGACTACAGTGATGTGGTTGCCGGTTGGTTCGAATCGCTTGGACAATTTGAATCGTTGATGTCGTTGGCAGCGCTTCGCGACGAGTACCCAAGTTGGACCACGCCGCAGTGGAAGAACGATTCGAGTGATCGCTCGGTCGAAGCGATCGGGATCGGCCATCCGCTGCTTCCCGATGAGTCCCGCGTCCGCAATGACGTTACCGTCGGACCACCCGGAACGCTATTGCTGGTGACCGGCAGCAACATGTCGGGCAAGAGCACGATGCTGCGAAGCATCGGGCTGAACATCGCATTGGCAGGAACCGGAGCACCCGTCTGTGCCACGCGGTTTGCATTGCCATCGATCGAATTAGCGACCAGTATTCGCGTCAGCGACAACCTCAGCGAAGGCGTGTCGTTTTACATGGCCGAGCTTCATCGTTTGAAACAGGTAGTCGATCACGCCCGCCGCTTGGCTGAAAAAGAAGACCGAGTGTTGTTGTTTTTGCTCGATGAAATCTTGCAAGGCACCAATAGCCGCGAACGGCAAATCGCAGTCGTGCAAGTATTGCGGCACTTGATTGGTTTCGAAGCGATCGGTGCGATCAGCACACATGACTTGGAACTGGCGGACGAACCCGAGCTCAATTCGATCGCGCACACCGTTCATTTTCGCGAGACCATTACCACTGATAACGACGGTAAAGACACGATGACGTTCGATTATCAAATGCGGCAGGGCGTCTCACCCACGACCAACGCCCTGCGTTTGTTAGAAATGGTAGGGCTAGGACCGAAAGCCTAATCGCATTGTCGCCCGGCTTTCCAAGCCGAAAGCGATCAACCATAGAACTCTTAACAAGTCTCCCGATTGCTGTCGTCGCTTCGCGGCTTGGGATGTCGTTACGTCCTGTTTCTGCGGGCTTATGCTTGCAGCTAAGTGCTGGCACCGCTCCGCGGTTTTTGTTTCGGTCCTGGTGGTTCTAATCGCGATAGCGATGTCAGCACTTAGCCATGGGCGTAAGCCCATGGTTGTCGGCCACCTCCGAACCACGAGCCGCGAAGCGGCGGCAGCAATCAACCATGGTGCTCGTCCTCGAACAGATATTCGAGTCGAAATTGAATGTCGTGGCGTTTCAGAAAGTCAATGTACTCGTCCTGAAACGTCACCCTTCGATGGTGCGTCTCTTGGTTTTGGATGTAACTGCGAACTTTTGGAATCCGCGAATAACTAACCGTGAACGCTCCATAGCCCTTCTGCCATTCAAACGTGCGTTTGACCGCAGGCTGCTCGTGCATCCAACGCGACGAATTGGCTTTTACAACGCGAATGACGTCGGCGACCGCCAATGTCGCAGAAAGTTGAGCGAGAATGTGAACATGATCGGCAACGCCGCCAATTTCGATCAGTCGCCCCTTTTTGCCGCGGATAATTCCGCCTATGAATTCGTACAACTGCTCGCGAATCTCGGCGATGATGGAGGGATCGCGGTACTTGGTCGCGTAAACAATGTGATACGTCAACTGAGTGTAGCTACCCATCCAACACGTCCCCCGATTGCTGTCGCCGCTTCGCGGCTTCGGATGTCGTTACGTTTTGTGACTGCGGGCTCACGCCCGCAGCTAAGTGCTGGCACCGCTCCGCGGTTCAGTCCGCGAGAGCCCTCGCTGCGTGGCTACACCGTTTCCACTTCGTTGATCGTGTTGATCAACATTCGCAATCGGCCGAGTGCTCGGCGGTTGAAATGGAACACCAACCGCGGCAAATGAGCGAGGTCGGGTTCGCCAATCTCGTCCGGCAGCGCTGCGGATTGCTCGAACGTGCCGTCGACAAGAATGTCGCTGAACTGCTGGCGAATCAATTCGAGGGACTCTTCGGTCAGTTCCTTCTGCAAGCGAAAAACGAGTCGGTCGCGGACGTATCGTAAACTGTGATAGTTGCGATAGAACTGCAACATCTCTTGGATCGCTTCGTCGACCGAATTCGTGATTTTGTAGAGATTCACGTCCTCGGGGCTGACCATGCCGTTATTGAGCAATTGCTTCTCGAAGAACACGCCCAAATCACGCCAATAGCTGCCTTCGGGTGAGTCTAATAAGACCAACGGGATCATCGTCTGTTTTCCGGTCTGCATCAACGTCAGCGTTTCGAGCGCCTCGTCGAGCGTGCCGAAACCGCCGGGACAACAAATCACGCCACTGCACTCTTTGACGAACATCAACTTGCGAGTGAAGAAGTACTTCATCGTGACAAGTTTGGCGTCGCCTTGGATATAGGGATTAGCACTTTGCTCAAAGGGCAGCATGATGTTCAGCCCCATCGAAGCTTCGCGGCCTGCGCCGCGGTGTCCCGCTTCCATAATGCCACCACCTGCACCGGTGATCACCATCCATCCGTGCGATGCAATCCGGCGACCTAGTTCGACAGCACTTTCGTATTCGGGGTGTCCCGGCTGAGTTCGTGCGGAACCAAAAATGGTGACTTTGCGGCGTTTGCGGAAAGGACGAAAGACCTTGAAGGCGTATCGCAATTCGCGAAGCGTTCGCGACAAGATTTTCAGATCGCCGCGAGCCGTATTGTCTTTCTCGAGTCGATCGATGGTGTGACGCATGACTTGTAAAATGTCTTGCGTTTCGATCGTCGATATCGGTTCGTCCGCCGGCTGGGGACGCTGAAGTTCATCTTCGCCAATGGCTTCGTCGGGCAGACGTGTATGGTCCATGTGTCCTTCAGTGCCTATTCAGTGATGCAAATGCTCAAAGGAGCAGAGTGGGTGCAACGTGTATTTTTAGTAAATCAAGATCTCGGTATCTCAGTGTAACGTGCTCGGGTCCGCCGAGGGAAGCTCGTTGCACTCGGCAACGAGCCCCCTGTTCTGCGGCATACAAATTAAGCTGCCTTGGCGAGCTTCTCTTCTTCGCTAGCAACCGACTGCATGGGTCGAATGCCGAGTGATCTGCCGAGTACGATTGCCATCGGAGCGGCTGCGAAACTCAATAAAGCCCCCATTTTTACCGAATCTTGATCCAATCCAGGGACGGTGAATGCCGCAACCGAGACGAACAAAGCAACGGTAAATCCAATTCCGGCAATCATCCCTAGCGTCACCACATGGCGATAATCCATTCCGGCAGGCTTCTCGAGTTTCAATCCTTTCTCAGCGAACAGCGTCAGCAAGGTAATCCCAACGGGCTTGCCAATCAGCAATCCCGCTAACACAACCCAGGTTCCCGTACCCAGACTGCTCATTACGACCCCCGCGTTGGCTAAACCGAACAACCCCAGCCCAAATTCGACAGGCAATTTCCAAGAGTGTTCAAACTCATTGAGCGTGTCGTGCCGATCCATTTCCTCGCGAGCGAAGATGCCAAGGTCGGTGTGAGCGTGAGGTAGCAAGGGAATGATCGGAACTAAACCCAAAGCTGGATGAATGTTGGCCTGATAAAAACTAAACCACGAAATGACTCCCGGACCGATCAGATAGGCCCAGTGAGAATGAACTTTCGAGCGCCGCAGTTGCATCGTGAGCAACATTGCACCGACGGTTAGTAACAACCATTCGGGTCGGATTTCGGCTTGCGGATAAAACACGGCTAGAATGATTAAGCCGGCTGCATCGTCCGCGATCGCCAATAACAACAAAAACGCAATCGCAGGATGGCTGGCACCAAAGATGAATCGGGCAATCAAGTAGCTAAATGCGATATCGGTCGCACAAGGGATCGCCCAGCCTTTGCCGAGCGAATCATGCGTTCCCGTGAAATAGGTCCCCGCGATGTAAATCAGTGCGGGTCCCAAAATGCCACCGACAGTGGCAAGCAGCGGAGTCGCTGCCTTTTTCGGATCGGCCAGTGAACCGCCGGGCAGCAGCGATTCCCAAACCTCCTTCGCCGCGATCGCAAAGAACAATGCCATCACGATATCGTTGACAAAAAAGTGCAGCGTAAAACCATGCGAGTGCGCATGTTCGGCGGCATCATGGCCACCAGCGTGAGTGGCGGTAAATAACGACGCCAAATCAAAGTTCACAAACGCTTGATAGCTGGGCGAATGGATGTTGGCCCATACCAGAGCCGACACCGCCCCCAGGATCAGTAAGAAAGAATTATCGATCAGTTTGCGAACAAGTCCGCGTTTTTTTGGTTGCCCCGACATCAGTTCACGCTGCCCCAGCTTTGAAGTTGAATTCGGCAGCCTCGTAAAGGTGAGCCTGCACGTCATCAAGGGTGGGTCACTCTGCCGAGCGCGACTTCATTTCGCTATGAAGCTTTCGTGTCAAAATCGTCCGGTGAGGCAGGCTGCGACGACTGTGCCGAACAGGAGTGGCGACTAGTCGGGGAAAAAACGCAAAATTTGATCTCCAAAGCTCGTCTACGGCACGTTTTATCCATTTCCGG
>CAXBHV010000277.1:0-7389 GCA_963974855.1 uncultured Rhodopirellula sp.
CCAACCCGGTTTTGAATCGAGCCGCAATCCGCCGCTCACTTCCGTTTCCGTCGAGTGACATTCGAGACAATGTTCGATCAGCGCAGGACGAATCATCGATTCAAAAAAATCGCCTTGCTCCACGCTCGATTGCTGGCCAATCGGTTGTGCTGGGCTCGATGCTTCTTGGCCAACCAACACCGATGGGACTAAAGCGAGTCCAGCAAGAGCACTGAGGACGAAGACCGACCGATGAAGTCGTAAAATCGAGCGATGAAGTCGTGAAATAGAGAGACGTTGGGACATCTTGTATTTCGGCGCGGAGAGGTAGGGTGGTTGGGGGGGGCAGGCATTCACAGTTTATCCGAAAACCAACTGCGGGGTTGGATTATATAGAGATGCCCAAAGTTAAAAATTTTTTCTCTTGACCTGAACAATGCCCACCGTTTATTTCATAACGAGGAAATAGATCTCCTGACTTGGCCAGAGCCCAGCGAAAAAATCGACGTCGCTTTTACCAAGCCTCCTTTTTTAATTAACCAGTTCAACCATGGAAGGTTGCTCCTATGGCCGATGCCACCGAAGGCGTCCCCTTGCTGGACGTGAATCGTGATAACCGCCCTCATCGCGAAGAATTCATCGAGGCGCTGACCGAAGTGCTCGACAGCGGGCGTTTCTTGTTTGGTCCTGATGTCTCCGCGTTGGAAGACGAAATCGCTTCCTATAGCCAAGCCGATAGTGCTATCGGATGTGCCTCAGGAAGCGATGCATTGCTGCTCGCTCTGATGGCACTCGACATCGGGCCTGGCGACGAAGTGATCGTCCCTAGTTTCACCTTCTTCGCATCCGTTAGCTGCATCACGCGACTTGGTGCAACGCCCGTCTTCGTCGACATCTGTCCGGATACGTTTAACGTCGATCCCGAAGCGATCCGCAGTGAGATTACCAATCGCACTCGCGCGATCATTCCCGTCCATCTGTTCGGCCAGTGTGCTCAAATTGATCGCATTTGCCAAATCGCAGGGGATCACGACATCCCGGTGATCGAAGATGCGGCCCAAGCGATCGGTGCGGCGTATCACTCGCGTCCGGCGGGCAGTTGGGGAAAAATCGGTTGTTTCAGCTTCTATCCGACCAAGAATCTTGGCGGAATGGGCGACGGCGGCATGATCACCACCAACGATGCTGCGACCGCTGACCGCTTGCGATTGTTCGCCAGCCATGGCATGCGGCCCCGTTATTACCACCAAGTCGTCGGCATCAACAGCCGCTTGGACACATTCCAAGCCGCGGTGCTGCGTGTGAAGCTGCGTCATTTGGACAAAGCGGTCCAAGATCGTCGCACCAACGCCGATCGCTACTCGCGATTGCTCAGCGAAGCCAACGTCGTTGCTGGCGACCAAATCGTGTTGCCAGCGACAGACCCGAATGCATTCCATGTTTGGAATCAGTTCGCATTGCGAGTGGGCGAAGGCCGTCGTGACGCCCTGCGTTCGCATTTGTCCGAGCGAGGCATTGGATCCGAGGTCTATTACCCCGTCCCCATGCACGAACAGCAATGCTTCCAGAACCTGAAGTTCGATCGCGATGCGTTGGTCGAAACCGAGCGTGCAAGCAAAGAAGTCTTGAATCTGCCGATCTTCCCCTCGCTTACCGAAGCGGAACAGCATCGAGTGGTCAAATGCATTAGTGGTTTTTATGCGGCTGGAGCAAAATCAGCGGCAGCTTAGCGTTCACGCGAAAACACAACGACGGTTCCCAATGAGGGATCGGTAAAGTGATGCAGTCACAGGCATTATGCGAAAAAGCCCAGGGTGTAGATCAAACTACACTGCCTGGGCTTTTGCTTTTTGCTTCACCGGCCGGCTTCCAGCTGCATTTTCTCGTAGTCCTTCTCTTGCTCAGCGCTCAGGCCGCCTTTGGGGGAATAGCCGTGTTTTGCTCTTTTCCACAGGAATCGGTGAAATTGGCACCTGATACTAAGCAGGTAGGCAGGAGTCATAGGGTGAAATCCCGTTAGCCGTTTGGGCGCTAGTCCCGGTTATGTGGTGACGAAACCGGGACTAGCGCCCAAGCGGCTAACTAAATCAACAGCCGCTAGCGCCAAAACAGCCAAATTACTGAACGACTCCTGTCTAACTGGTTAGGGCAGCGAACACCACATTGCCCCCCAAGTAGGGTTGGCCGGCGTCAAATTGAAGAATTCAGCCGTTTTTTTCAATGCCCCGGCTCAGGACGCTGTACCGACCTAGCGATGGTTAATGCGACATCGATACGCGGAATTGAGTAAGAATTGACGAGTTTTGCAGTCATATCGGTCAAATCCGATCACTTGCATCTTGTCGATTCCCAAGCATTACGAATACTATAAGGTTGACGGGTTTCTGGGAGGCTTCGGCATTACCATGGTAGACCTGAGCAGCTTACATTTCGAAACTCACCAGTCCGACAGGGCGACCGAAGGAGTTTGACAACGATGGCAGTAAAATTAACCGAACGAGCCGCAGAAGAAGTAAAGCGGTATCGTCAAGAGAATAACTTTGATGAAGCGACTGCGCTGCGAATCGGCGTTGCAGGCGGTGGTTGCAGCGGCTTCAACTACACGCTTGGCTTTGACGATAAATACGACGAAAAAGCTGACAGCAAGTACGATTGCCACGGCGTCGAAGTGATTGTCGACAAGAAAAGTGCGTTGTACCTCGATGGAACAACCGTCGATTGGTACTCCAGCCTCGAAAAGCAAGGTTTCACCTTCGAGAACCCCAATGCTGTGAAGAGCTGCGGTTGCGGAAGCTCGTTCCAGGCATAGCCTGCGTTTGACAACGCCCCCCAATTATTTAAACACAAAACGCCCTGTTGCTTAGCAGCAGGGCGTTTTCTTTTGACGACGTGTGTGTAAAAATCCGACCCTGGTTTGACATCACTGCGGACAATTTTTGATCCCAGCACGTTCGTCAAACGACTCTCCAAGAGGTATCTGGCTGAATGAGCGTTGCAGCACCTAAGAAATGGTCCGGAGCCGATTCGGCATCTTTGTACGAAGTCGATCGTTGGGGCGACGGATACTTTCACGTCACAGAAGACAGCCGGTTGATGGTTTCTCCTAGTCGAGATCCTTTGCAATCAATCGATTTGAAAGACCTTGTCGACGGGCTGACTCAGCGTGGACTCGACCTGCCCATCTTGATTCGCTTCAACGGCATTTTGCGAGATCGTTTGAAACGGCTTAGCGAGAGTTTTGCTGATGCGATCGAAGAACATCAGTATGGTAATTCGTATCGCTGTGTGTTCCCGATCAAGGTGAACCAGCAGCGTGATGTGGTAGAGCAATTTGCCAAGCACGGTCGCGAGTTCGGTTTTGGGATCGAAGCAGGCAGCAAACCTGAAATGCTGGCTGTGGTCGCGATGACCGACTCGGATACCCCGATCATCTGTAACGGTTTTAAAGATGACGATTTTATCCACCTTGCCATGCGGGCTCAGCAAATCGGCCGTACTGTCATTCCAGTGGTCGAGAAAGTCAGTGAACTCGATCTGATCTTGAAGCATTCCGAAGCGCTCGGCGTTCGTCCGACGATTGGAATGCGAGTCAAGCTCGCCACGCGAGGTTCCGGCCGTTGGCAAGCCAGTGGCGGGTACCGCTCGAAATTTGGATTGACGGTTGCGGAAATGCTTCGCCAATTGCAGAAGCTCGAAGAGCGTGGCATGGCCGACTGCTTCAAATTGCTGCACTTTCATGTCGGTAGCCAAATTACGCACATTCGCCAACTGAAGGCGGCAATTCTCGAGGCCGCACGTATCTACGTTGACCTGCATCGCCGCGGTGCGGGGCTCGAAATGCTGGACGTCGGTGGCGGTTTGGGCGTCGATTACGACGGATCGCATAGCGACAATGAATCGAGCATGAATTACTCGATGCAAGAGTATGCGAAAGATGTCGTCTACTTGGTGCAAACGGTTTGCGACGAAGCCGAGGTTCCGCATCCAGAATTGATCAGCGAAAGCGGTCGCGCCGTCGCCGCGCATCACAGTGTCTTGGTCGTCAACACCTTGGGCGTGACCCAGCAGGGAAGCGTGCAAGATTTGCCCACGGATATCCCCGACGAATACGAGCAACCGGTACACGATTTGTGGATTAGCTATCGTGATCTGACTTCCGCAAACATGCTCGAGACGTTCCATGATGCACAGACATCGCTCGACCTTGCGATGAACTTATTTAGCGGCGGATACCTACCGTTGGAACAACGCGTCGTAGCAGAGAATCTCTACTTTGCGATCTGCCACCAAGTGCGTGAATTTGCCGGCGAACTGGAACATGTACCGGACGACGTCAAACACCTGAATCGTTTACTGTCGGATATTTACTTCGCCAATTTTTCGCTGTTCCAGTCCGTGCCCGACTCGTGGGCGATTGATCAGTTGTTCCCGGTGATGCCGATCCATCGTTTGGACGAACGGCCGACGCGTCACTCGGTGATCGGTGATATTACCTGTGATAGTGATGGGAAAATTGACAAGTTTGTCGGCGGCGAAGGGCCCCAGCGAACGATCTTGCTGCACGAGTTTGCCAAGCATAAGCCCTATCAAATCGGCATCTTTATGGTGGGCGCGTATCAAGAGATTCTTGGCGACCTGCATAATTTGTTTGGTGATACCCATGCAGTGCACGTCGATTTGAACGGCGAAGCGGTCAAGATTGAATCGATCGTCAAGGGTGATACCGTCAGCGAGGTTCTTGGCTACGTTCAATACGATGACAAAGAATTGATCCGGCGACTGCTGGACAGCATCGATGCGGCCGTCAGCAGCGGCAAGATTGACAATGTCCAGGCTGGCGAGATGCTTCAATTCTACGAGCGAGCCTTGGGAAGCTACACCTACCTTTCCGAAAACGGTCATTCGCTGGCTCACATCAAGACAGCGTCAGAAAACAATTCGTAAGGGCGCAGGATCGTTGATCGCTGCGTTTACTTGAGCGTCACGGCCTCACTTTTCTTGGGCCTACAACAGACATTGATGAGATCCGCATTGCCGTCGTGGCGATGCGGATAACTTTGCTTCCATGCGGTTGCCAATCTGGCCACCCGCTTCCCTACTCTCTATTGAGAAACACGTTTATGACAACCTATCCCGAAGATGCGGACGGTGCGGTTCTCGCAAACCTTCAATCGCTGGGCGTCGACATGTCGGCTCCGCTATTGATCGAGTTCGCGGTGGATGCGCCGGACGAAGCCTCGGCCCGTCGCATTGACAAGGCGTTGGTCGCCAAGCAATACGAAACCGAAGTTTATTACGATGCGGGCGAGCCTGATGAAGACGAGGAGGAACTCGAAGATGACGACGAGGAATTCGGCCCGTCATGGACAGTGTACGCCAACGTGACGATGGTGCCCAATTACGACGAGATCATTCGTATCCAAGCTGAGTTGGACGAATTGTCCAAGCCGCATGGCGGCCGTAGCGATGGCTGGGGCGTGATGATGGATGAAGAGTCGCAGCCTGAATCGATGTGATCTGGATTGGAGCTCGCCGTCGACTTAGGAATCCCGTCGACTTTGGAATCAAAGTCGACGGATTTCAAAACAGGGGCGTAGCTGTCGTTGCCAGACGGCGGAAATCCACACTCTGGCGAGCATGGCTACGAAACGAATAAACCGCACGCCGCCAGACGTCAGGCGACATTCGCGTTAGAAGCCACCGGGGCTGCTGAATTCAGCGTAGTCGTCAAACTCGCTGTGGCGTTCAGGGGCGCGGTCGCTGAACCGGGTGAAGTCGCCTTCCCAGGTCAGCGGAACGTTTCCGATCGGCCCATTACGCTGTTTCGCCATAATGATTTCAGCTTGCCCAGCAAACTGGGCCTTGTCTTCGCCGCGATGGTAATACTCTTCGCGATGCACAAACATCACCACGTCGGCATCCTGCTCGATCGCTCCCGATTCACGCAAGTGGCTCAGTTTTGGTTGGTGATCTTTGCTGTCTTCGGCTTGCCGATTTAACTGTGACAAGCACAGCAGCGGTGTGCTCAATTCACGAGCCATCCCTTTCAATCGCCGGGCGATCTTGGAAACCTGCTCTTGCCGTGGGTCACGCGAGTTATCGGGTTCAATAAGTTGCAAGTAATCGATCACGATCAGGCCGAGGCCCTCCTCGCGTCGCTTGATTCGACGTGCCGCAGCGGCAATTTCACTCACCGTTCGGCTCGGGGAATCGTCAACGTACAGCGGTGCTTCACTGATTTCGTTCGCTTTCTGGATTAAACGCTCACGATCGTCCGAGGAAATGGTTCCATTACGCAATCGGTGACCGTTCACGCGAGCGAGCGAACAGAGCATACGGTCAGCAAGCTCGATGCCCGACATTTCAAGCGAGACAAACAGGACCGGCAACTTTTGATTGATGGCCACCGTTTCGGCAATGTTCATTGCTAGTGCGGTCTTACCCATCGAAGGGCGAGCCGCCAAAATGATCAACTCGCCGTTGTGCAAACCACCGGTCATGTTGTCAAATTCGGTGAATCCCGATTCGCAACCGCCGTCCACATGCTCGCCACTCATGCGAGCTTCCATACGATCCATCGCCGCATGCAGTACATCGCTGATGCTGTGGACCGAGTTGCCCGATCGACCGTCCATGATCGCGAAAATCTTCTGTTCTGCCTGGGCGCACATTTCCCGTGCTTCGCTGTTCTGTTCATACGAATCGCGGAGAATCTCGGTGCTCGCTTCGATCAAACGACGATAGACCGCCTTCTCTGAAACGATCCCGGCGTAGTAAACCGCGTGAGCCGCATTGGGGACCGCACCGGAAAGCCTTGCCAGGTACGCCGCCCCACCCACTGTCTCGTAGTCTTTTGCTGTCCGCAGTCGCGAAACCAACAGGGTGATGTCGATCTTTTGTCCTTGATCGTGCATATCGCGAAGGTGTTCGTAGATCTTACGATTTGCGTCGTCGAAAAAGTCTTCGGCGCGAAGCGATGCAATGTCGTCACAAACGATCGGCAGCAACAGAATGCTTCCGATTACCCCCATTTCCGCTTCGAGATCAAAGGGCGGTTGCCGCTGCAGGATCTCGCTTGCGCTGGCTTCTTTCTTCTTTTTTTTGCCTTTGAACTGGTAGTCGTCTGCGGTCAAGGTTCCGGTCCGTGGAGTTCAGGAAAATAAGGGATGAGCGATAAAGAGAAGGCTAGGATTGCAGGCATGCGACTCGGAAAACACAGGCTGGCAAGCCTATGCTACGTGGTGAGGTCACGCCTGGAAGCCTATCCCTCATTTGATCGGTCAGCCCCGAGTTGTGCAACCTGATTGACAGCGGCACTCATTGGCGTCTTATGCCGTTCGCAGCTGGTTTTCAATCCGGTCAATGGCTTCACGAGCGGAAACCGAAGTGGGGCCACGGCCGATCGCTTTG
>CAXBHV010000278.1:0-7384 GCA_963974855.1 uncultured Rhodopirellula sp.
TCGTTGACTCCGACCAGGATACTGAGCACGTCGGGCTTCAGATCCAAGCAATCTTTTTGCCAGCGGGCCGCCAAATCGGGAACCTTGTGACCACTGATCCCTCGATTGTGAATGGTCGGTTTGGATTTCGCATGAGCACTCAAAAGCTCGCCCGCGATCAACATGGGGTAGCCGTTGCCAAGCCCGCGTGCGTTGTTTGGAGATTGGTTTTTCCGATCGCGTCCCGCATCGGTGATCGAATCGCCTTGGAACAAGACCGTGGTGTTCTCAGGCAGTGAATGGGATGATTCCCTCGCCAACAACGTCTGCTGGGACGCCGTCAACAAGGCTCCCGCACCCGCGGCAGCCAAAGAAGCACGCATCAAATCACGACGACCTAGTTTTGTATTCATGGTGTGAACTCGAAGGGGAGGATTCAAGGAAGGAATTGGGTGAGTTGACGGTCATTGTAATTGCTGCGAGAGCATACGTCCGTTGGCGTGGCCGGCAATCACGGCGGCGTAATAGATCGGCAAGGAATAGTTGGGGACAAAATTGCCAAGGGCTCCGCCAACGTACGTTCCATACGCGGGATACAGGATCCGGTTCGCTTCGATCATGGCCGGCACATCCTGTTTCTGCTCCAAATAAGCGAACACGTCCTGCGATGCGAGTGTTTCGTGCCACAGCGGGACGAACAGATAAGCGGCCGCATACGTGCCTTGATAGGTTCGCCGCGTGAAATCCTTGGCGTGGGCCGCTTCGTGCAGTGCCACTGCGGGAATGTCGCTGTACAGATGAACGGTCTGCGTGAACGGGTTAAAATGATCACCGCCGACAATCCGGCCTGGCAAAATCGTCTCACCTGCCACCGATAACGTGCCCAACGTGTAACGCCATGGCCACGCCACCGTCTTGTTCTGCGTTAACCGTTTCCAGTCTTTCAGCGGCGCGTACTGGTTCACTCGCACTTTCACATGCGGCAGGTTATTTTCCTCGAGATAATCGGCCGTTGCAAGAATCGTCTCTTCCGAAATCTTGTGACGATCCACGCGGCGGTCCCAGAGCAAAATTTTGTCAGGAATCCCCACGACCCAACCGATCCCATCGATCACCGGTTGCGGCTGGCCAATTTCGAATTGGGGATCGTTGCTTTGCACCAATTCGGGAGCAATCTGCTGGCTGGTGACCGGAATTGGGATCGGTGCCAGTACGCGGCATCCGGCAAGATGGACCGACAGTAAAGCGACCGCCACAAAACAGAGAGGGTGCAGTCCGCGGCGGACTTGCGTTTGTCCCGATGAATTCATCGAATCCAATCCATTGAAAAGTTGCAAAGAGATGTTGCAAAGAGGGGCTTAGCGTTTTTCGGAATCACCGCGTGGTGTCCATTTGGCAATTGTCCCCGACTCCGCGACTTTTACGCGTGCATCGCATCGCATTTCGTCCCCTTCGGATCGTAGCCGAACGTGCACGATCACTTCGTCGCCTTCGGGTTCAACGTCTTGCCAGATCACCGGCACATGGAATCCGCTCAAGGGACGCGAACGAATCAGCTCGGAGACCTCTTCTGCTGAAAACTCCCAGCGACCGATCTTTGCTTCGGATGGTTCACGGGCAGGGTCAAGAATCACGATCGACATTTCCGCGTCAATTTCAAAATCTTCGAGATTGACGGTCTTGCCGTAATGATCCAGTGCATTGATGACCAAGTACAAGCCATCGACGTCATGATCGTTGTCGGATTGATGCCCGCCCGACAAACCGGTGTGCAATTGGAGGGTCTCGGGAGCTGAGATTTCTTTTTGAGTCGCTTTAGCCGCATCGGGCAAAATGATTTGCCCAGGCGGTTTCGGTTGGCCTTTTCCATTGGACGACGGCGGAGGCAGGATTTCCCCCGGTTCGATCGGCGAAACTTCGGTGTCCGATTTCCCCGGCGGTTCGGGCACGCCGATCGGCGGTGGCAACGTGCGTGGCGCTGGATCGACCAATGGTTGGTCCCGTTTGTTTCCACTGCGTTTGGATCCATTGCCGCTGGATCCACTTCCACCGGGCAAGTTGCTGCTAGGTTCGTCGGTGAACGGATTGTTTAGCCGGTCCATCGGAACGGCTTGTCCCGGATCGATGAACGAATCGCCAAAGCCGTGTTCCATATCAAACGAATCAATCGACTCGTGAGGCCCATAGATCGGCCCGTTCGACATCGGATCAGGACTCGGGATCGGCGGTCCGTAATCGGCTTGCGTTTTGCCTCGCGAATGACGAGGGGCAACCGCATCAGAAGTAACCCGGCCTTTGGCACGTTCGAGCTCGTCTCGCAATTTGCGATTTTCGTAGTCCGCCTCGTACAACTGGTCTTCCAGGACTCGGACTTCGTTGGCAATTCGTTGTTGATACAGATCCTTGTGAGCCCGGTTTTGACAACCAGAAAAAAGTGCCATTCCGCCGAGCGTGAAAACCATCACGCAAACGAAATTAGCCTGATTGGAGCGACCAATCGCGGCGATATCATTCGTTCGGGCAGGAAGGCAAATCACAGTAGTCGTCAGACTTCTTTGGATCAAATTTTGGGGGGCAGTTGGCGTTAGGGAGCTATAGCCATCGCGGCGCACTCCCACCACAAAACTCGATTAACAGGCAGACGGCCTTCAGGTCAACGTCGGTTTCACGGCGTTGGTGCCCAGCATGGCACACAAGCGGATTGCTTGCATTAAGAATTGGCGGGGGCTGGAAGCAAGGGAAGATTGTCGCTCGGCTCTCCGAGCCGTTGGCGTGTGCGGCAAGCGACAGTCACTTTGGCTCGTTCCTATCACGTGAGAACGACTGCACGTCGCAACCGTTTTCATGCAGCCGCCTTCGAGCTTGCTGGTGAGCCACTTCCCGTTCACTCTCGTCGCGAAATCCAATGCTATCGTCTCGGTAAATCAACGTGGGGTCCGCTTGCAGTTCGACGAATCCCGCGCTGCGTGGATCAATTTGGTGACGGAATAGCAGCATTGCCATGGCGACGTCGCAAACTTGGGTGCGAATCTTGGTTTTTCGCGATGGGATCAGCTGCCACACATGAGCGGTTCGCTTATCCGTGAGTCGCGATGCCAAAACCGAGTCAAATTCCAGCTCGCTTTCTGCAAAATCCGCATGCGATGCACTCAGCACGCTGGCCGCCAAGATCGCAGTGGTTTGCCACGTGGCAGGCGAATGGGGATCCGTCAAAATGCGGCGACATAGTTCCATCGCCAACGAATCACATCGGTAACGCATCGCGATCCGCAATTGATCGCACACGCTGCCTAATTGGCGATGCCTGAGCAGCCACTGGTGAATCAGCCGCCGAACCAATTCGTCATCCTCGTCGTCGCCCAGACAGGGGCCGACTCCCGAATGGGCCAGCGACATCATCAACCGCGCCGACGGATTCGCGGACGCCGCTGGATCCAGGATCGAATCGGCAAACAAAACGAGTGCCCAGCGGTCGAGATCATGATTGGCGGCGGGATAACGCGACTCGCTCTCGCCAGCACGTCCCACTCGCGTGAATCCGGTGGCACTTTGCTGCTGACGGATCAGATGTTCAATTTGTCGTTGATGACCAAGGTACATCCGCGCGTAAAACTGGCGGCTCGCTGCGTCATCACCCACCAGTTCGGAAAACGCTTTCCAGCCAACCAGATCGACATCAGTCGGATTGATTTTTGGATTCAGAAGTTGTCGGATTTGGGCATCCACGGTGGCTTGATCGATCTGTTGAAGCAATCGAAACGCTTGGATTTGCACTTCTAGCGATGGGTGATCCAGCCCTTGTCGCAGTTGTTCTCGCACCACGTGGCGTTGCTGTGGGGTGTATTCTGGATTGGTTGCTGTATCGAGCAGTTGCAGGGCGGCACGTTGGCGAGTCGCAAAACTTTCCGCGTCGAGCCCATCGATTACCGAGCGAATCGCAGACTCAGCCCCCAACGCGTCATTTTCCGCAGCCCCGGCGGGGCCGGCGGCCGTGACCAGACTTAGAATCGCCCCACAGATCAGCGGCGCAATGATCCGCCGCCGACATGTCCCGTTATCCACGGGCGTCGCGACCATCGCAGGCGGCAGAAGGGAGGAATCGACAACCATCCCTCCACGTTAATTCGCAGCAAACAAAACAAGAGCGTTTCGCGGCGAAGTGGGGGCAGAGACAGCAAGGGGGTTTCGGTTAAACTCTACGACCGGCACATTTAGAACCCCTTTTCCGCTGCCCACGCCCCGCATTCCTGATCGTCGAAATCAACTATGCAAATCATTTGTTTTGAAGATGCTCGCGTTAACCAGCTTGTTCCCATCATCCAAGCACGCCCCGCCTATGCGGTCACCTGTGCGAGTTTGCGGTTGGTCGATCGCTTGAAACAGCTGGTCGCTGGACCGCTGTCGGGCAGTTCGCTGTCGGGTTCGGTGCGGTCGTATTTGACATTGATCCAAAAATTGGACTACGAACTCGAATCGGCCGAGCAGGCTTTCGGTGGAGCAAAGTGGCCCAGCGATGAGGATGGGATGCTGATCGTGAACGCTCGTCTGGTCCCTCGCGTGGCGCTGGACGACGTACTGGTGACCCTCGGCGGCGAAACCGAATCGTGCTGCGTCGTCGACGCCGAAGATGGTTCGGTGCTGATCGCCCGCTGGACCGCTGCGGACTTGGCGGCGAAGAAGGCGGAATATGCGACCGATTCTCGGCAAAGCGTTGTCGATTTTCTGACCGAGCAATCGTTGTCGCTTCCCAAACGATCGGCCGAGGCGTCCGCGTTTCATTGGCCCCACGACGTCGTCGCTTGTCACATGAAAGAGATGCGTGAATCGATCGAGTGGCGAATTGCTCACGGCGATTACAAACAAACCAGCGATGGCGTGTTCGTGGGCGAAGGCGTCTCGATCGGTCAATACGCAGCGATCAACACTGACAATGGGCCGATCCTGTTAGAGAACAACGTCAAAGTCGGACCGTTCTGCTACCTCGAAGGACCACTGTACGCCGGCCACGGAACTCGTGTGATCGAACACTCGGCAATCAAAGATGGCGTCTCGCTCGGGCATACCGTCAAAATCGGCGGCGAAGTCGAAGCGTCGGTCATCGAACCTTACACCAACAAACAGCATCATGGCTTTCTAGGACACAGCTATCTTGGCAGTTGGATTAATCTCGGCGCAGGCACTTGCAACAGCGATTTAAAGAACACCTATGGCACCATCAATATCGAATACGGCGAAACCAAGATCGCAACCGGGATGCAATTCCTCGGTTGCTTTATCGGCGACTATTCAAAATCGGCGATCAACACCAGTATCTTTACCGGGAAAGTGATCGGGGTGTGCAGCATGTTGTACGGTTTCGTCACGTCGAATGTCCCCAGTTTCGTCAACTACGCTCGTCTGTTTGGTCAAACCGCGTTGCTACCCGCCGATGTCATGATCAGCACGCAAGCACGCATGTTCGCACGGCGTAACGTGACCCAGCGTGAATGCGACAAGCAATTGATCTTGGACATGTACGCTCAATCCGAAGCCGAACGCGAAGCCACCGACCAGTACACTTTGTAAGATTGTTTTGCCCCTTTACTTGAAATACCCGCTGTAAGTGAGCCGACGGCGCTAGCCGCGGGCCCGCCGTTTTTGTCTTGGACTTGCCCGCGGCTAACGCCCAATGCCATCTACTTTAGTAGCGGTGCGGCGCGAGCCGCCCGGTCTACTTCGAACGTTTTGCTCGCTGCAATCGGACGGCTCGCGCCGTACCGCTACAACATTCATCCGTATCATTCTTCAAGACTGAGATCCGAATATGACCCTCCGCGTTGGAATCGTTGGTGCGACCGGCTACACCGCACTGGAAGTGGCTCGATTGCTGTTAGCTCACCCCGAAGCCGAGCTGGTGGCTGCAACAAGTCGCGCCGAAGATGGTAAATCGATCGCGGAGATTCATCCGGGCTTAGCGGGCCGTTGTGACGTGCCAATCGAGACTTTGGATCCCGCTGCACTGGCAAAAAAATGTGACGTCGTGATGTCGTGTTTGCCGCACGGCGCTTCGGCCGAAACCTGTAAACAATTAATCGAACATGGCGTCCGTGTGGTCGATTTCAGTGCCGATTTTCGTCTGTCGTCCCAGGCGACGTACGAAAAATGGTACGGAGTCGAACATCCTTGGCCCGAACGGATCGGAAAAACCGTAGATGGATTGCCCGAGTTTTTTGCGGACCAAATTCGCGACGCCGACCTCGTGGCCAACCCTGGCTGTTATCCCACCTCGGCGATCCTTCCGCTTTCGCCATTGATTGCCAAACAGATGATTGAAGCCAATGACATCATTGTTGATAGCAAGAGCGGTGTTAGTGGTGCGGGGCGAAGTGCCAAAGTGGGCACGTTGTACTGCGAGGTGAACGAGTCCATTGCGGCATACGGCGTCGGCAGCCATCGTCATCAACCCGAGATGGCGGACTTGGTGCATCGAATTGGCGGCCAAGAAATTTCGCTCGTGTTTACTCCTCATTTGACGCCGATGGATCGCGGGATCTTGTCAACGATCTACGTGCGGCCTCGCAACTCTAGTGCAAAACAAGTGATGGAGTGCTGGAGAGAGCAATACGCGGATTGTCCGTTTGTCACTCCCGTGGATCATTTGCCAGCAACCAAACACGTTGCAGGGACTAATCACGTTCAAATGACCGCTCGCGATGCTGGCGACCGCATTGTGCTGGTGTGTGCGATCGACAATTTGACCAAAGGAGCCAGCGGAGCGGCAATCCAGAACATGAACGTGATGTTTGGACTGCCGCAAACGGCCGGGCTGTAACGTTGCTAAATTGCGGCCGTATTGGGTTCACCTTGCGGTGAACGGGGAGTTTGCGTAGTTTCAGTCGCTTGAGGATTTCACTTCATTCAAGGATTCGAACGATGTCACGTTTTTTAGCCGGCATGGTGTGCGGAGCGGTATTGTTATTTGCAGCGATGCACTACCACGTCGTGCGCGGCAAAGAGGGTGTATTTCTGATTCCCAAGATCAGCAACAACCTATCGGGCGTGTACGTCGACATCCGTGATTTCCGGTTAAGCGATTGGCAGGAACACAAATCACTCGCCGCCGCGATGGTCAAACATAACCGTTCCGATCTACTCGAAGACGCCTCGCTGAGCGGCTTCCGTACCCAAGTCAGCAGCCTCGTTGACGGTTTATTCCAGTAAGTTGCTTCACCCGCCCAGCTTACGTAGAGAAGTTCGGAAATCGAGTCTTCAGCGAGATTTTCGGGGAGGGCTAGTGTTTCGTCGCAGCTAAGACTTAGGGTTGGTGGTAGCGGAAGTCGTCAAGACTTTCGTTTTATTTTCCCCGCCTATCCGAAACTCTTGACGGCTTGTTGATTTAATCCAAATGCAAATCGCAACGGTGAGC
>CAXBHV010000279.1:0-7377 GCA_963974855.1 uncultured Rhodopirellula sp.
TCGATCCACGGCGAGTGTCCCCCGAAACTCTTGACGAGTTCCGCTACGAAATGCTACACAGCGTTAACCGTAGGGGCGGGAAGGGATCTTTAGCAAGATCCACTACGTTGGTCGAATTTTCAGCAGCCCAGGCTTGTAACGACCGCTAACCCAGAAACCTATCGTCCGCCTAAAACTGCCTGAGGAACCGCAGGTCTCCGCTGTACAGATCACGGATATCGGTGATCCCGTGACGACGCATGCACAGCCGCTCGACGCCTAGACCGAACGCGAATCCGCTGACCTTTTCCGGGTCGTAGCCGACCGCTTCAAAGACAGCGGGATCGACCATCCCGGCACCGCCAAATTCGATCCAATTACCGTTCCACAAAAAATCGACCTCGACGCTCGGTTCAGTGAACGGAAAGAACGAAGGCCGGAAACGAATCTGAACATCTCCGCCGAGATAGTTGGTCGCAAACACGCGAAGCACGGTTTTCAGGTTGGCCATCGTGACATGGCGGTCAACGTACAACCCTTCCATTTGATGGAACATCGGATAGTGCGTGGCGTCTGGTGCGTCGGGACGATAGACACGGCCTAGCGAGATCACGCGGATGGGCGGTTCGTGTTGTTCCATGACACGAATTTGCACCGTGCTGGTTTGACTTCGCAACAACTGTGACCCTTCGCTGCCGGCTTGTGTTGCCGACGCAGTCGCCAGATAAAAGTTGTCCAGTGGATCGCGAGCCGGATGATCTTCGGGGATGTTTAGCGCGACGAAGTTGTGCCAAGGATCTTCGACCTCGGGCCCTTCGGCTGCCTCGAATCCCATTCGCCCCATGATCTCCATCAAGTGGTTGATGGTTTGAGTGATCGGGTGGATGTGGCCGACGTTGGGCCGGATTCCTGGCAACGTCGCATCGAATGTTGGATCGATGCCCGACGCCTCGCCACCGCCCAAACGTGATTGCGATGCCTCGAACGATTCTTGCACCTTTGACTTGAATGCGTTCAATCGCATACCGGCCGCCTTGCGGTCGCTCGGTTCGATACCGCCCATCAGCTTTTGGACGTCTTTGAGTGCTCCTTTTTTGGCACCTAAAAAACGCACTCGAGTCTCTTCGACGGCGTCGGCATCTGCGGCGGCCTCGAACGAATCGAGAGCGTCTTTTTCAAGTTGATCGAGCGTGCTGATGAATTTATCGAGGGACATGATGCCAAGACACTAAGTCAGGTGGTGGGATGGAGCGAGAAATCAAGGATGATGGCTTGGCAGCAAGCCACCAAAAAATAAACCCAGAGTGCGTTAAACGCGACTCTGGGTCGTATTGGTTAACCCCTAAACAGGGAAAGATACCCGGGGCTTAGGCCGCGAGAGCTTCTTTGACCTTGTCGCAGACTTCTTTGAAGCCAGCTTTGTCGTGGATCGCCATTTCCGAAAGAATCTTACGATCCAATTGGATACCAGCCTTTTTCAGACCGTAGATGAATTGGCTGTAGCGAATGCCGTGCTGACGAGCCGCTGCATTGACACGAACGATCCATAGGCGGCGAAAGTCACGCTTGCGGACGCGACGATCGCGGAAGGCATACACACCAGCCCGAAGTAATGTCTCCTTGACGCTTCGAATCAGTTTACCGCGGCCGCCGCGGAAACCTTTGGCTCGTTTAAACAGACGCTTTTTAGATTGCCGACGTGCTGAACCTTTAGTGGTACGCATTGCTTTTACTTCCTAGTGGTTGGATCGAATGCTCGAGAATATCGTCGTTGCGATATTGGTTGTTCGAGCTTTTCGTCGCCTTTCTGGCTTCAGGCCCCCGTCAGTTCAATGCTGAGGGTGTTTCGCCTAGTCAGATGGATACGGTTCGACTTTGGGGTGTTTTAAAAAATGGGAGTGAGGTTTGAAACGTGAAAGCGATCGGTGCTTTCGTGCTTAGTTGCTGTAGCCGTTCAGGGCTGCGTGAATCATCGGTTCCATCACGCTATCGAGCGAAGTGGTTCCACGTAGATTACGACGACGCTTTTTGGTCAGGCCTTTTGCCAAATGGCTTGTGCCGGAGGAGCGATGCATCGCCTTGCCAGTCGCTGACAAGCGAAAACGCTTTTTGGTGCCCTTGTGGGTCTTGATCTTGGTACCCATGTGTGATCCGCAAGTGATAGGTAGGGTGATTTAGTAAACAAACAGTTCGATCGAACACTTCCTTAGGGTCCTGATCGAACCGCGAAGCTTACCGAATCGCGTTTATTTCCGAAAGTCCTGCTAGGAAATTCGTGTTGCCAGGACGGCATTCATCTCGTCGGTGGCCGCAGAAACGGCATCTTGCCAGCGAGATTCGCCGTATTTCTGCGAAAATTCGTCGCGTCGGTGGGCAAAAATCAGGTTTCGCGAGTTGTTGACAATGGCTCCCATGCCTTCGCTATCGAAGCCAGCAACCACGTCTTTTGCAGTTCCACCCTGAGCGCCGAAGCCCGGAATCAAGATCCAACTGGTTGGCATCGCGGCCCGCATCTCGGCCAATTGCTCGGGATAAGTCGCTCCGACCACCGCTCCGATTGGCCCATATCCGCTCTCTCCGGTCCGCCCTTGGTTCAATTCCTGGACCAGTTCGGCCACACGAGCGTAGATCGTTTGCCCGTCGGTCACGCGGTCCTGCAGCAGCCCCCCGCCTGGGTTGGATGTCTTAACCAGCACAAACACACCCGCAGCCCGCTCGTCGCAGACGTCGACAAACGGCTCGAGCGAATCGCGGCCCAAGTAGGGGCTGACGGTCAGCGAATCGCTCCCCCAAGGACTGGAAGCACCAGCCCCCAGATAAGCCTGGGCGTACGCGGTCGCAGTGCTGCCGATATCGTTGCGTTTGCCATCGGTAATCACCAACAATCCGGCGTCCGACGCGTAACGGATCACTTGGCCGAGCGAGACCATGCCAGCCGGGCCAAGCTGCTCAAAAAAGGCGGCTTGAGGCTTGACGCAGGCCACTTTGTCTTTGACGACATCAATGATCTCGTAGCAAAATTGCGTGTACGCGGCCGCTTTCGCATCCGCAGTCCCGCTTTCGGCGATCTGCTGGATCGAGCTTGGCAGTTGCTCTAAACGAGGATCCAGGCCGACGCAAGTGACCGATCCGGTCCGTCGTACGGCCTCGGCAAGACGATCCGCGAACGATGTATTTTTGTTTTGGCTGATGTTTTGGGTCATCGGACACGTCTCGATCAAATAAGGGAACAGATAGGGAGAGGTTGAGGGTGCCCACATTTTCTGATTCCTGAGTCGGGATTCGTCAAGGATGGAAGCTGGCCGTCCGAAGCGTTACGATTGACATCGACGTCCTGCAACTCCGAAGCGCAGAACGTCTTGATTGCCCCACAATTCCGGTTCTGCGTTTCGGAGTCGCAGTGCTTCGCCATCGCTTTGAGCCTCATGACAAACTTCAATCGATTTTTATCGCTGGCAGTGTTGACCGTTTCCTGTGTTGCATTCGTTTCGGGCTGCACCGCCGACGAGACCACAACGACGGCCACCCCAACGACTTCGCCCTCTTCGGATGCATCCGAATCAACCAAGGAATCACGCGTGCTGCGACATGCCGTTTTCTTCTCGTTCAAAGAAACCTCCTCTCCAGAGGACATTGACTCTGTCGCAAAAGCGTTCGAGCAGCTGCCATCAAAAATCGATTCGATCGTCGATTTCCAGTGGGGCGTCAACAACAGTCCCGAAGGACTCGACGATGGCTTTACCCATTGTTTCCTGTTGTCGTTTGCAAACGAAGAAGGTCGTGCAAAATATCTGCCTCACCCGGCTCACAAAGAGTTTGGCGATACGCTGCGGCCGCACATGAAGGACGTATTCGTGATCGACTATTGGGGTTCCGATGACGACGACGACGACGACGACGACGACGAAGAGAGTGACGATGATGAAACCGAATTGAAGCATGCAGTGTTCTTCAAGTTCAAAGACGATGCAGCAAAGGAAGACGTTGCCAAAGTCGAGCAAGCGTTTGCGGAACTGCCCTCCAAAATCGATTCGATCACTGAGTTTGAGTGGGGAACCAACAACAGTCCCGAAAAACATGACGATGGATTCACACATTGTTTCATGGTCACGTTCGCGGACGATGCAGGACGCGAGAAGTACCTGCCACATCCTGAACACACAGCGTTCGTGGAAGTATTGAAGCCGATACTGGATAAAGTCCGCGTGTTGGATTTCACCACGAAGTAGTTTCGCAGCCGACGTTCCCCCTTTTTAAGTTGCGTTACTCTCGCTGATCCCGGCAATTCACAACCCGGAGCGTCAGCGAGGGAGCGAATCAACAAGCAATCTTGCTTCGCTCACGCTTCGGGTTGTGAAAAAACGCAACTTCAAAAGTTCCCCCTCTTTTTCTTTTACTTAATGGCCTTTCATGGCAATCGTCGGACTCGGAACGGAAATTGTCGAATGTGTTCGCATCGCCAAGATGATCGAAGCCCATGGCGAACAATTTCTGGAACGTGTCTACTCGGCTAACGAAATCGAGTATTGTATTCAAACCGCGAACACGACTCAGCTATTCGCGACGCGTTGGGCCGCGAAAGAAGCCGCGATGAAAGCGATGCGATGCCGTTACCAAGGAGTGCGTTGGACGGACATCGAAATCGTCGTACACGTCGGCGAAGGGCCAACCATGTTACTCTCGGGGGCCGCGTCACAATGGGCCGAGCAACGCGGTATTGATAAAATTCATGTTTCCCTTGGGGCTTGCCGCACCCACGCTACCGCGTACGTCATCGCAACAGACGAATTGGATTAAATCGCTATGTTTCGGCTTGCTCTTCATTGGCAGCTCCTGATCGGGATGATCTTGGGAACGATCCTGGGCGTCACCTTGAACATCACCGCCTCGACTCGCACGAGTATGTCGATGACAAAGGCAATCAAGTCAAACGCGTGGTCAACCCAGTCGATCCTGAGGACGGCGTTTTCCGCTCGCTCGAAACACTCGCCGCTGTCGACCCGGTTGCCGTTGCGATCTACGAAGCGAATGGCATGAGTCTGGCTAAACAAGTCGGCGGATGGCTACAGCGTCTTGGCGGTCTGTTCTTGCGAATGTTGCAAATGGTTGCTGTCCCGCTGATTGTCACGTCGCTGTTGACCGGAGTATTGGGATTGGGGTCGTCCAAAGGACTCGGGCGTATGTTTCGCCGCACGCTGACCTACTACCCCGAGGCTCACCAAGCCGAATCGCTTATCAACGTGTTGTTCGCCCAATTAGAGGCGATGATCCCCAAGAATCCGTTTGCCGCAGTTGTCGAGCCCAATTTCTTGTCGGTGATCGCGTTCACGATCGCGTTTGCACTGTTCACAATTTCGGTCGGCGGCAAGACGGCCGAGCGGATCGGTGACGCTGCGAAGGCCGGATTTGACGTGATGATGGCGATGACCATGGCGATCATCAAACTCGCACCACTCGGCGTTTTCTTTTTGATCGCCGCAGTCACGGCGACTCAGGGGACCAGCGTCTTCATGGCATTGGCGTGGTACGTCGTCGCAGTGGCGGTCGCGCTCGCAATCCACTCGATGATCACGTTACCGTTGATTCTAAAGTTTGTTGCCAAACGCAGTCCGGTCGAATTTTTCAAAGCGATGTCACCCGCGTTGTTGACCGCATTCAGTAGTGCCAGCAGCAATGGCACGTTGCCATTGACGATGTCGAGCGTCGAAGATCGCGCCGGGATCAGCAACCGCACCGGTTCGTTTGTGCTACCGCTCGGGGCAACGATCAACATGGACGGCACGGCACTTTATGAAGCGGTCGCAGTGCTGTTCATTGCTCAGATGCACTTTGAACGCAATTTGGAAATGAGCGAACAGATCGTTGTGGCGTTAACGGCGTTATTGGCCAGTGTCGGAGCAGCAGGAATCCCGCACGCCGGATTGGTAATGATGGCGATCATCTTGAACGCTGTCGGATTACCGCTTGAAATGCAAGGCATCATCTTGGCGGTGGACCGCGTGCTGGACATGTGCCGAACCTCCGTCAACGTCTGGAGCGACTCATGCGGTTGTGCCGTCGTCGAGGCCTTCGAACTCGCCGACGCCCCGGAGCCAAATGTGGGATAGGCTTCCAGAGTGTTAAAGTGGGGCAGGTTTGCAACCTGCCGATCATCCGCCAAAGTTCACCAAAGTGGACAAGTCCACGAGTCCCTCCCCACGCTACCCAAGTACGCAGCGACAGAGGACCGCATCCCTTCCTCCAACCTCACACCAACATCTCCGCTGCCAGCCGCTTACACTTGAGCGACGCAACCATATACCACCGAAGTCACCTGCACTCGAGTAAGATAACGCATACCGATTCCCTCACCCGATGGCATCTAGTCAAATCTCACAACACCACCCGACTTAGCGGGTGCAAAAAGAACTGTTATCAGAACCAAGCATGGGTTGAGCATTGCTACTAACTACCCTCCATATTTTTAACGAACAAACTTGCAGTTGTTTCAGCCGGCTTGGACTTAACTCGATTGCGCGAATCTGAATTAGGAATCAAAGATGAAGCCTCGCGAACGATGCGGCGCGTTCATGTGTGCCCATTATCTAACCTTCCATCTTTTGACCTTCTAAGACGCCCCCTGTTGACCGGGAAAGCTCTACTACGAATCTACTTGCACCGGAAATGGTAACGTGGAGTTTGGGCTTGAAATCTTCAGCTCCAACTTTAGTTGGCTATTACGACACCTGCCATTGCATCGCGACTTTGTGGTTGCTGCGATGCCAATGTTCCCCGAATTCACGTCCGAGGCAATTGCTTTTCGTCGCGTTGCGACGGGTGGAAACGTTGTCGGTGTCCCCAAACGGCATATGGACGTTGTTCGCTGGGAAAAACAAGGAAGTGCAAAGGTGCGACTCACGCCTGGGCAACGACTGGACCGAGACGCAAGTTTCGGGAGTTGGGGGCGAGAAGTCGGTGAGACTCGCTAGGGACATCAGCAGCTAGATGAATTCGCTATTGCGACGGGGAAGTAGCACGAGTCGCGTTTTTTCAAGTGCTTTCAACGTGACTTCAGTCGCGGTTTGGAACAAGGATCCGCTGCCGTAACGGGCGCCGGAACTCTCGATCGCTCCGATCAGTACAAATGCCCAAGCGTCCTCCTCTGAGACATTTACGCTTTGCCCAGCTTCGAGATCGATGCGACGACCGGTATCAACCCATCGAAGTCGCTCACGCTGGTTCAAATGCGACAACTCGGGGAGTTGCCGAGAGCAGTCGCAGAACCGCCTTCGAGTGAGCGCACGCCAGAGCTCGTCGTGAAGTGAAGGATACGACTTCATCAACTGGTGAAACGCATCACGCCCCACAACCCCCACGGTAACCGCGGTTGAAGCACAGATCGACGCCGAACGAGGCTCA
>CAXBHV010000280.1:0-7374 GCA_963974855.1 uncultured Rhodopirellula sp.
GATGTAGATTCGATGCCCAGGGTGTCCCGCCCACATGAAATATGAATTCCCATTGGGATGCTGGAACACAGAGCCATCGATTGCATAAAACTCGTCTTTTGGATCGGTGTTGATTTTGATCAGTTGCCCATAGGGGCCATCGATCTGTTCTGCTTCGACGACAAACATGCGATGGCTGATGTCGGGGCCATCGGACTTTGTGAAGTAGGCGTACCAGCGTTTACCATTTGGGCCATCGAGTTGGTGAAACTCGGGAGCCCACACATCAATGCCTGTCGCCCAGATCGTCTTGGGCTTTGCGTTGGCAAGCTCAGCGATCGATTCCGCTTTCCATAGATCGACTCGGTTTTTTTGCGTTGTCGATAAATAGTAAAACCCATCAACATATCCGAGCCAGGGGTCTGCACTTTGGTTGATCGGATTCGTAAACGTTCCAGGGGAATCTGAGAGCAAGACAGTCGGAGTAACCAGCCCGATCAGAAAAAAACAAAAAATGCGAAGGATGGAAATTTCCTAGTCCGGGTCTGGCTCAGAGAAACGAGTGTCAGAATGTCGTTGATCATGCTGCGAACAACTTCACTCAATCGGTCTTGCCTGGGACAACGGTGTCGAAACCAAAATCGATGAATTGACCACCCGTGCTCTGGTGAACATGAATCGCGACCACGTTGGCTCCCTGACGCAGTGAATCGGAGGCGATCTGATAGACCTCGTAGCCGGTCGTGTAACCGCTGAGCGCGACGACAAGTTTGCCATTGATGTAAACCTGAGCATCTTCGTCGTGCCAAATCTTGAGTGCCACACGATCAGGAACGGCCTCATCTAGCTGGACCGTTCGTCGAACCCAGATATCGCTACTATCCCACGCTGTATTGATGGGGCCATCGGGACGTCCAAATCCGCCCGGGCCTTGCTTCCATTTGGCGTCGGAATAATTGGTTGCAAACCAATCACCTTCGGGCTTTTCGGTGGTGTAGCGATAAGTTGTGGTCGTGTTTTCACTAGTCGGGATCAAAGTGATCGATTTGGGAGGAATCGGCATTGGTGCCCACTGTGATGCTTTGGTCTCATCACGAGTAGCGTATTTATTCCAAACGGACGCATCGTAAAGCATTTTCAAAAACACCCCGCCGACAACGGGCCGGGCATCAAAGCCAACCTTCTTCGCCGTCGACGTGTAGTACCAATCGGTCATTGGCGTGCGATCTGGAGTCGCGTTCAAGAATGCATGCACCGGTTTGACGAGTGCATTGAAATCGTCACGATTTTCCGTCAGCGTGGCTGTCCACAGAATCCAGTCCAACTTGGTGTAGTCCGAGCGGTTGTCCAGTGGCAAACCGTATTTGTTCTGCTGTTTACGATAAAACGCCATCTCGGTTTCAACGACTTCGTCATCAAACAAGCCAAGATCCAAGATGCGGTCCCAGACCAAGTTGTACTTCTGGCTCCAGGTGCCTTCGCGATCAAACGCTAATCGGAAATGGTCGCCGTCTCGCGCCGCAGCGACCCACTGATTAGCGTATTGTTTTGCGATCGTTTTGTACTTGTTGGATTCCTCGTGCATGCCACGCATTTCGCAAAGCATTGCAAACGAACCGAGTCCCACGATTGCTTTGGCACTCAAATTCACGTTGTGAGCCATATGACCGGCGAAGTCATCGGTGCAAAGCTGGTTCTCGGGGTCGAAGCCTTTGTCCTGCAAATAGTCGGCCCATCGGCTGAGTTGAGGCCAATAGATCGAAGCGAAATCTGCATTCCCTTCCATTTTCGCCAAGGCTCCGAACAATGCCAGCAAGTTGCCCGATTCCTCCACCGGCATCTGATTCTCTTCGCTGAGTTCACCTCCGCCATAACGTTGTCCATTCGCTTTCGGGTACGTGCCTAAATCATGTGGGGCAAATGGAAAACGCCAGCGATCCGAGGCGGCGTAATCCATAAAGGGAACTAAAACCGACTTGGTCAGCGTGGGGCCGAGCAGCAGGAATTGTGGCAGCATCGGGTAAAATACGTCGGAAGTCGCGATGCAACCGTTTGAGTGGTTCTCTTTGCAAAATTGAAGCGGTTGGCCATTTGCATCGGCGACAAACTTTCCCGCGGCAAAGCATTGACGGTAGGCGAGCGCCGCGATATCGGCGTACTCAGAACCGCCTGCCTTCTCCAAGTCCGACATCAGTTGCGAATCAAACTGTTCACATTTCTTTTCCAAGTCATCGTGTTCGTCGACCGCCGCAGTGATCAAATCGCTTGCTTCCCATCCATCCTTTCGCCAGTAAGGACGCAAGCGTTCTTTCATATATTCAATCGAATACAGGTCGTCATAAACAATCAATGCGTAGCGTGAGACCGGTTCGCTGCCCACCTTGCCCAGCGACATTGCGACTGCCGCAACGACGCTGGCGGCATCTACTGGAAACGACGGCAAATGGCCACTGAGTGCAGAAACGCCTTCGTCATTAAACGCATCACGAATTGATTGGGCGTTTCCAAACGCCGAGGTGGGGTTGCAGTCGTTTGCGGCAACGACATAGAGATATCCCCAGTCGATTCGTAAGTCGTCGCCCGATTTGCCAAGCACATGCTGAGACGTTGTACCAATTTTTAGGGCCATTGCATTTGACATCGACTCGGTCGTGCCTGAAACTTTTTGGTCCGGTGTGTTGGTCGTCAGTTCCCCGCCAGCATCAAAATAGAATTCAACTTCATGAGGCTGTTCGTTGCTGGAGCTGACTTCGCAGTTAACGTAGGTCGTCGGGCGACTCAGGATCAGCACGTCATCGGGCAAAGCCGGTGTCGTGAACGTTAAGCGGACATCAACACCCGCGCCGGCAAATGTGTAGATCGATCGGGTTGGCAACACTTGCACCGACGTCTGCTTCATGGCGGCAACGGTCTGCGGCGAAGCACCCATCAACCGATAGGCATGTCCATCGACTCGCACGAGTGCCGCCATGCGATGTGTCTTGCCGGTCCAATGCGTCGTTTCCGTCTCCCAAAGATTGTCCGCTTGTGACCACACGCTGAAGTAGGGATCGCAAGCAACAAGCGGAACTGCTGGCGGACGCAACGACGGTTCGTCGGCAGTGCCGGAAATTTGCGAAGCGGCAAGCAGTAAAATGCTCACGATTGCAGGATGAAGAAATGTTTTGGTTTTAGTCATCGTTCACTTTGCAAGATGAGAAAAGAGGGAACCGCCGGCAATAATGCTGCGCAAGGTGGGGCGAGCATATGCTTCTATTGCTGTGACGCGGAGTGACGTTGATCGGCGGCTATCTGTGTTTTGACAACGTCGTCATGCACAAAGCGGCATGACATCTCTTTAGGTTACGTTCTGTAACTGCGTCTTGCTATGAGAAAATTCACTTTGAAATTGAGTTATATTGTCGGTCGGTGGTGCTTGGAGATTTGAAGGGCGTGTATCGTGACACCCAAAGGTTGGCTTGCCTTAGATCGCTGGTTTTCTGACAATGCCTGCCTCTTTTATCGTCTTGAATTGCAGCCCCCTTTTCTTCTCGTGAGGGAGATTGCTCGCGATCTAGGCAAATCTACGGTCTGGGAAATCGTATCTTGTGCAGTCATTGCAAATGTATGTTATCGTGGCGATGTGTAAGCAATTCTCTCGTCTACAGCCTCGAGTGGAATGTTGAGCGGCAGACTCGCGAGAATTTTGCAGCAACGTTTAGAGGTAATGGCTCTCGTTCAACACGTCGTCTCTGATTGTCGAGTTGACGTAAGAGTGCTTCGGTATAATAAGAGTTTTACGTTGGCAGCGCACTCTTATCGTAACGCATGTCTACTTTCAACCTTTTCGTAGTTGTCCCATAAAAGTGAATCATTCCTTCGATCGCACCATGCGACCGCCCTGTGTAGCGTTTCTCGTCGTGGTAGGACTCGTGCTGGTGGCGACTGCGGGGTGTGGACGGTCTGCAAGTCCGTCTCCGTTGGCTGAAACGCCATCGGCCGAGACTGAGATTCCTGCGGCGATCACCGAATCGCCGGTGGGCGTGGTATCCGGCGTCGATTCAAAAGTCAGCATTGACGAAATCAAGCAATGGATCGATGCGGGCGAGTTTGAAAAAGCTGAACAGGGACTTCGTCGTCGACTGGCCCTCGACCCAACCGATCCTCCGTTATTGTTTCTTGCGGCGCGGTGCAGTCACGGACGCGGAGCATTGGATGACGCGTTAGAGTATCTCGAGCTGATTCCCGAAGACCATCCGCAGGCTGGATTGGCGGCTCAAGGACAGGCTGCGGATTGGTTGATGGATGCCGGAAGGTTGCCTGAAGCGGAAGCCCGTTTTGAAAACATGATCGAGCGTTATGGCAACTTGCCCCCGCTGCATCGCCGCATGGCATCGCTTTTAAATTCGCAAGGTCGGCGTTTGGAAGCTGCCGAGCATGTCCGGCAACTCATTCGCCTGGGCGACGTCACCGAGAAGGAACTGCTGAGTTTGACGACGCTCAGCGTGCCGTTTCATGACGAACAGAGTGATTTTGTCTCGGGGGCACCGCTGCATCAATTGGCTCGAGCCAAGCGGTTATTGGTGCAGGACAAAGTGCCGGAGTCGCGTCAGTTAACAGAGCATCTTTATGCCGATTTTCCTGAGTCGACCGCAATCGCGGCCTTTCTCGGACGAGTCTATAACGTGATGCAGGCCGACGAATTGCTCGAGCGTTGGGTGGCGAGTCTGCCTGAGGGCATCGATGCGGAACAAGAGTATTGGGCCACAATGGGCCAGTGGATGTTGCGTCGGGGCCGGCCCAAGGTGGCGGTTCGCTGTTTGAGCGAAGCGGTGATTCGTGATCCGACCGACCGAGTGGCTTATTTGCGATTAGCCGAAGCGTTGGCGGCCTGCGGAGACTCGGCGGCGGCAGAGCGAGTTGCAGCTCGGCAGCAGGTCTTGCAGCAGTGTTGGCAATGGGCAATCAATATTGGCTTTGGCCGAGAAACACGCGGCGAGGATATCCAGTTGTTGGCTGAGAAATTGAGCGAAGTAAATCGTCCTTGGGAGGCGGTGGCGTGGGAGTTCATCGCGGCACACGATCGCAATGAACTCGATCAAAAACTGCCCGGACTACGTGAAAAACGTGCGGTATTGGCCGCGAGTGACCCTGCGGTCGGCGACCCCCTTTTTATGACCTGTGGCGTCGATCCGTCGCAATATCCGCTGCCCGATCTTCCGGCGATCGCCTCGGCCGCACCCGCCTCGAATCGCTTTCAACTTGCTCCCGCCGCGTCGGCTGGCTCGTCGCTTAGCACGCCGTCCGGGCTGGCCGCTCCTATTCAATTAGTGGATGTCGCAGCAAAGCGAGGTATTAATTTTCAGTATCTCAATAATCAATCGGCCAATGACGCCCACATTGTGATGTACCAAACCGCGGGCGGCGGCATCGCGGCGTTTGACTTTGATTTGGATGGATGGACCGATCTTTATTTTTGCCAAGCGGGCGGGGTGCCGAATGTGTCCGATGGTTCGGAGCCCAACCGGCTCTATCGCAACCATGCCGGCGAGCAATTTGGCGAAGTGGGCGAACTCGCTGGCGTGGAGGATCGCTCGTATGGTCAAGGTGTGGCCGCAGCCGACTTGAATCAAGATGGTTTTCTCGATCTCGTCGTTGCCAACATTGGCACAAATTTGATCTATATCAATAACGGCGACGGCACGTTTGCCGAATCGCCGATCGCAGGCTCAGGCGGCTGGACGACCAGCATCGCCGTGGGCGATTTGGATGGTGATGCCTTGCCTGAAATCGTCGAGATCAACTACATCGATGATCCGGCAGCGCTGACCGCCGAATGTTGGGGCCAGGGTTTCGATTGCACTCCGCGAATCTTTCGGCAAGCAAACGATCGCATTTTGCGGAGTGATACTGAAGGGAATTGGCGTCCTTGGGAAATGGATAATCGTTTTGCTGAAACGCCAAATTACGGCTTCGCGGGCGTGATAGCAAACTTGGATCAATCCGCTGGCAATGATCTATTTATTGTCAACGATACCAAGGAGAACCATTTTTGGGTCAGCCGCGAAGGGGATGTCGCATCAAGGTTTGGGATGGTCAATCAAGCTGCCCTGCGTGGCTGTGCCTCCGGTGCAAGCGGCGAAGAGCAGGGGTGCATGGGGATCGCCGCGGGGGATTTTGATCGAAACGGGTTGCTGGACTTGCATGTAACTAACTATTGGCAGCAACCTGCCAATCTGTACTTGCAACGCACGGGCGGGTTCTTTACCGACTACGCCGCTCAGTATGGAGTTGCCGATCCGAGTCGCTCGACGGTGGCCTTTGGGACGCAAGCGGCGGACTTTGATCGCGATGGTTGGTTGGATCTTGCGGTTTTGAATGGTCACGTTTTTGATCCGGTAGAAAACAATACTCCCGAGGTTCCATTTCGCATGCCGCCGCAGATGTTTCGCGGTGCTCGCGGCGGTTTTACTTTGGGCGTGCCCGCCATCGAGGCGGACTCGTTCTGGGCCACGCCAACCTTGGGAAGGACGCTGGCCAAGCTGGACTACAACCGCGATGGACGTCCCGATTTGGTGGCGAACCATCTCGACGCTGCCGCTGCCTTGTTGGAAAACAAGACCGCAGGCGGGCATTGGTTGCGGCTGGATTTGGTGGGCGTCGCTAGCGAACGGGATGCCGTCGGAGCTCATGTTACGGTGCGGCAGGCCGACGATGTATGGCACGACTGGGTGATCGGGGGCGATGGTTATCTGTGTACCAACGAGCCGACCGTCGATTTTGGGGTGGGCGACTATTCGCAAATTGCGGAGGTTACGATTGAGTGGCCATCGGGAGCTCAACAAATCTTTGTCGATGTTGACACGAACCACAGCTATTTGGTTGTCGAGAATGATAACCGCCTCGTTGCTCGTTAGAGTCCATTTGGATCGGTGTCCCTCGTGACGTCATGTTTCGCTATTTAGGCAGGGCGGAGTCGGTGCGAGGAGATCGTGCATGCTTTGTTCTCTCCTGTATTTTCGTCGGTGACGGTCGTTGAGGCGACAGTATTGCTGCGTAACGATAGTTCTTTTTTGATCAATTCTCGAAGGCGGGTGCGAGTCGCCCTGTTTTTTGACTATGAATTTTTTACGTGATACGCCTAGCGGGGCCTGCTTTGGGATGCACACACAAGCGGCCCAGTCGCGGAGACTTTGTGGGGTTACGGCTTGTTCGTCATCCCTTCCAACCTGGCTGGGGCTCGTGCTGCTTTGTCTGGCTGCACTGATTTCAGTGGGATGCGGACGCGAAACGGCGGACTCGCCGAGTGTTGCTGAGACGCCGCAGAAGCGGCCGGCAATCGCGGCGGACGAAGCTGCACGTATTGCGATGCAGCGAGGGGATTGGGCGACGGCCCAGACGAGGATCCAGGAAGCG
>CAXBHV010000281.1:0-7371 GCA_963974855.1 uncultured Rhodopirellula sp.
GGTGAAGCACGTTAAAGGACTCGATTCACAACGAAATAAAAACCTGCACGACCTCCTTCGTTGGTGGAGAGGTGGCAGAAAGCCAGCGCAACCAAAATCACGTCAACCCCAAAGCGTTAGCAGTCCAGCCTAATGCCCAGTACCGAAAATTACATGACGTAGCTACCGTCGCCAGACGGTGGAAATAACAGGGGTGGAGATATCTGGGCATACCAATAGTAACTCGTTCACGCTTTGGCGAGCGTTCTACGATTCATCCTAATTCTGAGTCGGGTGTCCCCAACGATCACCGTGAATCGCGTTCACCTCGTGGAACACCTCGTTGACTTCGCGCCGTGCCGAGAGCGATTTAATGTATTCTTGACGTTGGTCGTCGGAACCAAATTCGAGCGGCCGTTTAAGCTCGAGTTCTCGCATCGACGTGATGTGGTGTTTGTCCATAAACATCCGCAATCCATCGACAAGTGTGCGAATCACATCGGGACCTTCACGGTATACGGCCGACGTCACCATCGCGATGTCGGCTCCGGCCAACAGCACGCGGATAATATCACCGGGTGTGCCGATCCCGCCGCATGCGCAAAGCGGCATCGCTGGACAATAGCTATGAATTCTCATGATCGTTCCGAGTGACTGTACGATTGCTCCCGCATGGGTTAGTTCCCAGTTCGTCTTGAGCTGGAAACTGTCAAGACAAATGTCAACGTCGGGGGCGCGGCCAAATAGCACCAACCCCTGAGCACCCGAAAGCAAGCGGTGGGCCAGATGACTTGGGCTGGTGTAGTAGCGATCGAGTTTTAGGAACAAGGGGATCGAGATCGCCGCATCGATCTGAGCGACTAAATCCACCATTGTATCTTCGGCTTCCCGCGGCCCCGCGTACTCGGTGGGCGGCGGAAGATGGAAATTCACTTCAATCGCAGCAGCGCCAGCTTCTTGCAACTTGCTGGCAAAGTCGAGCCAATGGCCTGCACATTCGCCGTTGAGACTGGCGATGATCGGTATCGACGACTGAACACTCGAACGGTGCACCAAATCGAGATACGATTCGGCACTATGAGATAGAGTATCCGACGGTACTCGCTTGGAACGCTCTAACAACTGGCTGTCGCTTTCCGAAAACACGTGTCCGTTGCGTTCACTCCATAACAAGACTTGCTCTTGGAAAAGCGAGGGAAGCACAATCGCCCCAGCACCAGCCGAGGCAATCGCAACGTGACTCTGCTCTTCTGCGGTTAACGGACAGGCGCCGACAATAACGGGTGAGTTGAGTTTCAATCCACCAAAGTGTGTCGTCAGGTCAATGCTCATCGGCACCCCTTGAGTCGCGAAGAAAAGATTCTGCGAAACGCTCACACCGCCTTCGCGTTTCTCGACTTCGATTATAGGGTAACCGACGCTAAAAATTGCTAAGAAAAGCGAATCAAGAAAACGTCGATCGACATTGATGCTGGAAAGGAAAAATGGGTTTTGCTTGTATCAGTTCAACTTCATTCGGTGCTTACGCATATACGAGTGGCATTCGACACACCGAACCGTCATCGACACATACCCCAGCGTGGCTCGGCTAATGTTCTTTTCCTCGGCGGCTTCGGCAATCATGTCCGCAGTACGTCGGAATTCCTGACTTTGGGTAACATATTCCGGTGTCTGCAATACATTCCAACCACTTTCCAAGCTTAACAGTTTCAATGCTTTGGCATTCCTGGAAATCGCGTCAAAGTCCTCGAGCGTCAGACCTTCCAAAATCGCTTTTGATTTATCAAGCTTCATTTTCATCAGTGGCGTGATCCGATGAGGCGGAGCTTCGTTAGGTGGATCGGCACTACTTAGTTGCGAACTCGAGGTGGCTATTGCTAAGGCAACAAGAATAACAGACACGTACTTCATCAGGGAAACTCCAAACGGGACAATGGGCAGAAGCAAAGAGAGATCAATCGAGGCACTTCGTTCACTTTTGGGCGTTAGCAGATCGCGGCTGAGATCGTTGCCAGGTTTGGCTTGCTCGCCACACGGCTACGATGGATGGGTGTCACCGTGCATGGGTCGGTAATGCCGCCAACACTCTTCTTCGCGGCCACGCACGATTCGGCAGCCACGAAGTTTGCCAAACTGAGAAGTGATGACTGTCCATCGATCATGAGATTTTGGATCGTCGCGATAAATAATGACCCAATCCTTGGTCGTGTTCAGTTCGTGAGCCCGAGCGGTGTTCGAGTACATCGCGGTGTAGTGCCGGTCGCCTCGCTGGCAATGAAGAATGGGAAGCCACGCGACCGCTCCGGGATTGAAATGGCGTGGTGCGATCTTAGGCAGCTTTCCTGACGCAGCAAGACGCTCATACTCTTCATCCACGTCGAGCAACTCGGCTACCGGTACCTCATGATCGGACGCATGTTCACCGGAACCCGACGGATGATCATAAACTGCTCGCTCCGACCGCGTCATGTCTGCGGCGGTCGACGATGATGTACGATGGCGAAGTCGATCCGCCAAACTTTCCCGAATGGCACGAATCCGTTTGCGTCCCATCCCCGGTACTTTTTCGAGTCGTCCGTCCTTCGCAGCAGCCCACAATTCCAACAGCGTTTCGATCTCGAGCTCCTCATGAATTCGATGTGCAAGCTCGGGACCAATGCTGGGCAACGTCGCAAACAATCGCTCGGCGGTCTCTTCGCCACGCAGCCGATCCAACAACGGAATGCGGCCCAATCGAAGGTATTGTTCGATTAGATTCGCAATCGAATGCCCTATCGTCGGCAAGTTAATCAACCCCACCACACCGTCGTGCAACAAAATGTTGCGAACCGGTGTGGTTAGCGAGTGGAGCGTCTTGCTGGCGTTTTGATAGGCACGAACGCGGAACTCACCCGCGTCTTGCTCCGCTAGCAGGTTGGCGATTTCATCAAGCAATTCTGCAATCGCCTGATTTTCCGTCGCGTGGTGCGACGACTCGGAAACCGTTTCGATCTCGCGAGCAATTTCGTCGGGTTGATGAGACTGAATCGCGACCATCTCAGCCACCTGCTATAAGTCGGGTTGAAACGTTGCCTTGCAAAGGGACTTGCGTCGCCAAACTACTTCGGTGTTCGCGGGAGCGGTGTGTCTCGAGCGAGCACCTCGTCGAGAAACGACAGAACACGTCGCTCATCGATCGTGGTTTTGACAAAACCTAGCACTCCGCCAGACGCATCCGCCACGGCCTTGGCTCGGTCCAGGATATCCTTGCGTAGTGTTAACAAGGACTCATCGCTCATCCTGGTAATCACATCGGTGATGTAATGTTTCCAAGTCAATGCAAGCTTCTTTTTAGGTTTGTTTGACAACCAGTGCTCAAGCAACGCCGCTGCCGGAGTTCCTTCAGTGATACCTTTTTCATGTGCCGCAGCCAAAATCGGTTGGCGTTCTTCAGGATCCATTTTCCCATCGGCCCAGGCAACGAGAACCAGGGGAACCACGGAGAGCGCGGCGACCGATTCGGAATTCGCACCGGCAGCCAATAGTTCGTCGATCAGCTGGGGATTGGAAATTCCCGTCACCGCCGCGAGCCGGGCGCGATTGGTTTCGAGTTCGGCCTTAGTTCTCATCTCGGCAATGAGCCGCTCGTCGACTCGATGGAAAAATTCATCTTCCAATGCCTGACGACGATCGGCGAATGCGTCTTTCGTCAACATCTCTTACTCTCCTGTTTGTTGCCCTTTTGAATCAAGTTGCGATTGCAACGGTTGATCGAGTTGCAAACGCTGTGCCGACACCGCCAACAAGGGTGCCCTTACTGTTTCACTGCGGAAAACATTCACCCCTTCACAATTGGAGCCCAGAAATGTGTGCTGATTTCGCACATGCGTGCATGCTTGTCACATCCAAAACGAGCACTTTGTTATCCCAACGTTGTAAAAACTGCCACGCAAATTGAACAATCGTGATGTCAAGGATCAAAACCTTTCTTGGCGCAACGTTTGCCTCATTTGCCGCTTGAGAGATCGAACACCTTTTGAATCCACACCCCCGCTATCCAGTGCCTCCCTCAAAATCCCCTGCGCCGGAAACCGCCGTCAGTCGAAAGCAAAGTGCGATTGCGATACTCACGATCGCCGCGATCACCATTCATTTGGTATTGCGGTTCTTGACGAATACGGAACGATCTGTCGCGGAACTGCCTCTGCTAATCGCCTTAGTCTTTGGCGGTGTCCCATTGGTTTGGGAACTGTTGGTCAAGTTGCTGCATCGTGAATTTGGTTCAGATTTGTTAGCCGGCATTTCGATCGTGACATCGGTTGTCCTGCACGAGTATTTGGCAGGCACTTTGGTGGTGCTGATGTTGTCCGGAGGCGAGGCCCTCGAAGCTTACGCCGTTCGCAGCGCATCATCGGTCCTACATGCGCTGGCTAAACGGATGCCGTCGGTGGCACACCGCAAAAGCGGTTCGACGCTCGAGGACGTCGCATTGGATGCGGTCCAAATCGGCGACGAACTGCTCGTGTTGCCGCATGACATCTGTCCAATCGACGGTACGGTGGTCGAAGGCCACGGAGTGATGGACGAGTCGTATCTGACTGGTGAACCCTACATGATGTCCAAGACACCTGGTTCGCAAGTGTTGTCGGGGTCCATTAATGGTGATTCGGCGCTGACCATTCGTGCAGAGAAGTTGGCTGTCGATTCACGTTACGCCAACATCATGCAAGTGATGCAGACATCGGAACAACACCGTCCGCGAATTCGGCGACTGGGCGATCAACTCGGCGCCTTTTACACGCCGCTCGCGGTGGCATTGGGTGTCGCAGCTTGGGTTGTTTCCGGAGACCCGATTCGCTTTCTTGCCGTGATGGTGGTCGCGACTCCTTGTCCACTGCTGATTGCCATTCCGGTGGCGATCATTGGATCGATCTCGCTTGCCGCACGGCGAGCCATCATCGTCCGTGACCCCGCCGTGCTCGAGCAAGTGGATGTGTGCAAGACGATCATCTTCGACAAGACGGGGACGCTGACCTATGGCAAGCCACAATTGACCGAACAGATTTGTTCGCCGGAGTACAAACCGCACGAGGTGCTCTCGCTGGTCGCCAGTCTCGAGCAATATTCCAAACACCCGTTGGCCGAAGCGATTGTTGCGGCGGGTCGATCCGCAAACGTCGTACTGCAAGAATCCAGCCAGATGAGTGAGCGTCCGGGAGAAGGGCTGCGTGGGATCGTCGCAGGAAAAGAGATCCGGGTCACAAGCCGCCAAAAATACATCGCGGGGCATCCTGAGGCGAACGATTTATTGCCACAGCAAGTGGGGGGGCTTGAATGCTTGATCTTAATCGACGGTGCCTATGCGGCCACGTACCGATTAAGAGATGCACCGCGTACCGAGGGCGCCTTATTTGTCAACCATTTGGCGCGGCGGCACCAGATCGAGCGAGTCGTCTTGCTGTCGGGAGATCGCGAATCCGAAGTGCAGTATTTGGCCGAGCTCGTTGGGATCTCGGAATCCTACGGCGGGCAAAGCCCCGAAGACAAGTTAAATTTTGTGCAGCGTGAAACCGAGCGAGTCAAGACAATCTTTGTCGGTGACGGAATCAACGACGCACCGGCCTTGATGGCTGCGACGATCGGAATCGCCTTTGGCCAGAACAGCGATGTGACAAGCGAAGCCGCTGGAGTGGTAATCATGGACAGTTCGCTGGCAAAGGTGGATGAGTTCATGCATATCAGTCGGCGGATGCGAACAATCGCACTGCAAAGTGCCGTCGGTGGCATGGCGTTGAGTGTCGTCGGCATGCTGATCGCCTCGGCCGGCTACCTGCCGCCGGTCGCCGGGGCCGTGACTCAGGAAGTGATCGATGTGGTCGCGGTTCTGAATGCGCTGCGGGTTGCCTTGCCACCGAAATCTTTGATCGATTTTTAAGCCCAACGATCGCACTCTTCAAGCAGCGAGGGACGTCGTTTTTATTACTGAGATAGCGGAACTCGTCAGGAGGTTCGATTATCCCGGAAAACGAAAGTCTTGACGACTTCCGCTACAACCCAATGCGTCAATTATTTGCTTCGCATTCCGGGCGATCAGTGACTTTCCTTCACCTGTGCTGCTGTGCCGGTGACTTGATAGATGCCGTACGTGATTAACGCGGTGCCTGCGATCAGCGTGACCGTCAACGATTCGGACATCAAGATCCAGCTTAGGAAGATTCCAATCGGGGGCGACGCCAATCGAAAAACAGTCAAGTGGTTGATCGGATGTCGTGACAACAAATAGGTCCAGATCAACACTGCAATCCCGGAGACCAAGAAGCCTTGATACAAAATCGCAGCGATGGCGCTGCCAGAAAACTCGATGCTGCGGACATCATAGAAGCACACCACCGCGACCGAGCAAGCAATCGCCCCCAGTAGTGTGCTCCAAAATACCGACTGCATCGCGTTCAAGTCGGACAGAATTCGTCGCACGTAGGCGATTTTGAATCCCATCAATGCGGCGGCCAACAGCACGAGCACGTCGCCGACCAAACTCGCCTGAGTCCCATGACTGAGTCGTGGCAGCAACACGATTTGCAGTCCGACGACGGATAGGATCATGCCGAGCCATTGTCGAGGCCGCAACGCCGAATCGTTCGTCAGCAGTCGCCCTGCGAGAGCCGCAAAAAAGGGAAACGTATTGATGATCACGATGCTGCGAGCGGAGCTCGTTAACCCGGTCCCCACCAAAAACAGACCCGTTTGCAGAAACACGAGAAGCGAATTCCCAGCAACCAGCCTTGCTTGTCCAGCGTGAATCCGTAGCGGCCAGCGGCCCAGGTAAGCTGCCAAAAACAGGATCGGTAACGCCAGCAAAAATCGCAACGCCAGAACGATGACGGCGGGTATTGTATCCACCGAAACCTTCGCCGCGATCGCTTGACCACCCCATATCAGCGTGCAGGTCAACACCAGAGCAAGGCTCGCCATCGTCAGCGATAAATGCTGAGTCCCACCGCCGCGAGTGGACTCGTCCGTCGGCGACTCGCTCGAGGGTGGAGCGGTTGTCATCGCTCGGAGGATCCATTAACGAAAACCGCCTGCAACATGCCAGCTTTGCCCACGTTAGTGACCGGACCGGCAGCCACTCGTGAAAACAGACCGTGGTACCGCCCACAGATGACCCCCATCGCCAAGGTCATCTGCATCGATTGAGGACTCAGTGCGACCAGCGGGTGCGTCGCAGTCTGGCCATTGTCGCTTGCATTACTGCCGCTTGCATTACTGCCGCTTGCGTTACTGCCGCTTGCGTTACTGCCGCTTGCGTTACTGCCTGATTGAAAAGTGCCGTTGGCTCCATCGGGGCTGGACAAAATCGGCAAAGTCAGTGGTTTGACGTACTCCTGAACAATGCCGGGCAGATCGGGATCC
>CAXBHV010000282.1:0-7360 GCA_963974855.1 uncultured Rhodopirellula sp.
AACGAGGCCTAAAGGGCCCGTTCGACCTCTCCCAGCTTCGCCGGGAGAGGTGACTGAATCGTTTCACACTGCCTATTTTAACCCGGAACCTGAGGGGCGTTTGGAAAGGGCGCCACGGACGCCGAGTTCACGAGGATCGCGTGCAATCTTGTCACTAAAGATGCGGACATCATCCATGATTGGACGAATGCGTGCAGAAGCCTGTTCGATGTTTTCAATCGTGCGGCGAACCTGCCAGTAGATTTCGTCGTCTTCGAGGAACCGCTTGAACGATCCGTCACTGTTATTCACCGATCGCCCCAGCGTCTCAAGTTCCGCCAACGCAACGTCGGCACTCGCCAGCGTTCGCAGCACTTGTTCGATCAACTCGCCACTACGTTCCCCGAGCGGCTGCGTGAATTTTTCGACGTTCTGCATCGTGCGATCAAAACTCGCTACTGATCGCTGCGCTGTCGTAATCGTCTCTTCCGCAGTAGCACCAACGCGTTCGAATCGATCGCCCACGCGGCGGAAACTCTCGAACGTCTCTCGGGTGCTGTCGAGTGTCTTTTGAGCATTCATTAACAGTTCAGGTAGCTGGGCCATGGATCGTTCCAGTCCATCTTGGATCAACGGATTGCCCACGGTTTTTCGCACGTCGCGAATCGCTCCCTGAAACTCTTCAAGCGTGTCGACTGCTTGCTGAGCCAAGCGGTCCATGTTTTGGTCGGCTCCTCCGACCGTGTTTTTTACCTCGACGGCAAGCTGGTTGACGTTGTCACCGGCCAGGGCAATCGAATCACCGGCCTTGCGGATCGATTCCATCGTCTCCAACATCTGACTTTCCATACTGTACAGTGTCGAAAGAGGATTTTTGGATTTTTTGCCGTAGTCCAAGTAGTCTTCATGGGCGAAGCGAGTGTTCACTAAATCCATCTTGCCCCCTAACGCTTTTTCTAGCTCCTGCTCTGACGCACGCACGAATTCAATCGCGGCATCGCCTGTTACAAGCGAGCTATTTCCGATCGTGGGAATGTAGTGGCGATCGATTGGTTTGGCACTGTCCATCGCCAATGACACCAAGACACCGCCTTCGGGAAGTAGCGATATCTCATCAACGCGGCCAATCCGCACGCCATCACGCAGCACAGCGGTGTTTGGGCTGACCCCTTCGGCCGACGGGAATTCCACCAGTAACGTGTAGTCTTGATTCAGTACGTTGGGGAACGCACCGAACAAGAACGTTAAAATGATGCCGATGCCGATCGCTGAAACGACGAGCACGCCGACGCCGAACCGTAATTTATTATCATCCATGATTTTTTCTTAGCCTTCGCTTTGCAGCGACATCTCCTTCAACCGTTCACCCGCTTCGCCACGGACGAACTGTCGAACACGTCGATCGTCGTCGTGTTCAAGATCACTGGGCGATCCGTCAAATAACACTTGCGACTCGTGAGGTCCGAGTCGACGTCGAGGATAAAACATCAACACGCGATCCGCTACTTTGCGAGCGGTGTGCATGTCGTGCGTGACCACGATGCTGGTCACCGGGTATCGCCGCCGCGTTTCGAGGATCAATTCGTTGATCACGTCGCTCATGATCGGATCGAGTCCTGTGGTCGGTTCGTCGTACACGACCAATTCCGGTTTCAAAATCAATGCCCGTGCGAGTCCGACACGTTTCCGCATCCCGCCAGACAATTCGGCCGGATATTTTCGCGCGACTTCGCCTGGCAATCCAACTTCCAATAGATGCTGCATCACTCGGTCACGGACTTCGGTTTCCGCCACCACTTCGTTCTGCCGCAACGGAAACGCGACGTTCTCGAATATCGACATGCTGTCGAACAACGCGGCGTTCTGGAACACAAATCCGAACCGCTTGCGAGTTTGCGTCAGTTCGGCCATCCCCATTTCATCGAAACGGCGACCGTCAAACGAGACCGAGCCTTGCGTCGGTTGGATCAGACCAACCAGCGTTTTCATGAAGACGGTTTTGCCGCATCCGCTTTCGCCGATCACCGCAATCGTTTGGCCACGCAAGATCGAGACGTTGATGTCTTGCAAAATCGTTTGCTTTTCAAACACCACGCTCAGATCGTCGACATCGATCAACGACTCGGAGGTATCGTCGAAATTCGGTTCGGGATCAAGTTCATATTCGTAATCGTTATCGGAGTTCACAGGATCGATGTTCCTCCGGGATAGAGTTTGAAGTACAGCGCGTCCAGGAAAATGTTCAGCGTCAAGTCGATCGCCAGGATCAATACAAACGAGTAAACAAACGCCGCTGTTGCTGCTTTGCCAACACCTTCGGCGCCAGCTTGGCAGTTAAAGCCTCGGTAGCAACTGACAATCGCAATCACGCCACCGAAGAAGAAACTCTTAAAAATACCGTTGAACAGATCAAAGCCACGCACGCCTTCACGCGAGTGGTTGAGGTAGGCGGCGTGATCGATTCCGAGGATCACGACACTGTAAAAATAGCCACCGACAATCCCCATGAAATCGGCCATGATCGTCAGCGCAGGAATTAGCAAAATGCAGGCCAGGAAACGAGGCACGACCAAATAATGAATCGGATCGGCGCCCATCGTTGTGAGTGCATCGATTTGTTCGGTCACTCGCATGGTCCCCAAAACAGCAGCCATGGCGCTACCGACACGACCGGCTAACATCGTGGCGGCAAGGACCGGACCGAGTTCGCGAACCAGCGAGGTGTTGATGACAACCCCCAGCCGGTTCTCGAGCCCAAAGGCTTGGAATTGGTAGTAGCTGTTAACGGCTAACACCATGCCGATGAACGTGCCGGTCAAGGCAACTACGGGCAAACTGAGCACGCCGACTTGGTAGAAATTTGGCAAAATTGTGCCACGACGCGGCAACCGGGTGAACAACCAGACAAACATCTTCCAAGCGAAGATTGCAATGTCGCCCACCGTGGTTACGCCATCGACCACCGCGGATCCCCATTCCGTCACCCATCGCACGAAGGGGCCTTCGCTCGGCGTGGGATCATCCATAGCCCCGCCTGAGCGTGGCGACGACAGTGCAGCGGTACCCTGCTCAGCCACGTTTGCTTATCTCCCCATGCCGAAATGACGCGAATTGCGAATCGTCCGGCGGTGGGGGTCAAGATCACAGCAACTGCGACGAGTCGCGTTGCTCTACCACGCAATCACCTGGGTTGCGCATCCACCATCACCGCTTATGTGAATGTATCGGTCAGGTCGACCTTGAGGATTAGCGAAAGAAAACGGATCATGGTTGCTAGCTTTTGTAGATCTAGCGTTGTCCCAGAATCACCGCATCATTTATTCCGCGACGCAGGGGTTACTCAAGGTACCAATACCATCAATTTCCACCTTGCAAACGTCACCTGGTTTTAAGAAAACCGGCGGTTTTCTGGCGGCACCGACGCCAGGTGGGGTGCCCGTAAAGATCAAGTCGCCAGGGTGGAGGGTCATGATTTTGGTCAGATGCGCGATCAATTCGGAAATGTTAAAAATCAGCTGGGCGGTGGTACTGTTTTGAACCACCTCGCCATTGAGATGCATCTTCACTCGCACATCGCTGCAGTCAGCCAATTCGCCAGTGGTGACCATACAGGGCCCCACGGGGGCAAACGTGTCAAAACTTTTGCCCAGCAACCATTGGCCGGCGGGGCGTCCTTTTTGCCAATCCCGAGCCGACACATCGTGACCGCATGTGTAGCCGTAGACGTATTCCATCGCGTCGTCCTGTGAAACATGCTTGGCTGTTTTGCCGATCACGACAACCAGTTCGGCTTCGTAATCGACTTGGTCCGAAACACCCGGCAAGCGAATTTCATCGCCATGCCCAACGAGTGCCGTATTGAACTTGCTGAACACGACCGGTTCGGATGGGATTTCGGATCCTGTTTCAATCGCGTGGTCACGGTAATTCAAGCCGATGCAAATCAACTTTTCAGGCGTGTCGATCGGAGGCAGTAGTTGGTCGGGTGCCGCTTGCCACTGCGAGTCGGTAGGTTTGGGCAGTTCCGCGAGCCACTTTGCACCTCCCGCCAATATTTCCGCTTGGGTTACAGGAGTATCGGTCAGCGATGAGAGCGGACAGATGCGTGAGCCCTCGTAAATCGCAAACTGCGAGTGTCCCTCAGCGTCGCTGAATCGGCAAATTGGCATAACTCTATATCCTTTGGGAATCAATCAAGTAGGGTTGGTGCTGAAGTGGATGACTTTTTCATGATCGGCCACAGTGTAGCATTACAAATTCAGTTTTCACGCCACCCCAAACGAACGGCGATGGCGATTCAGTTATAATGGGCGACACGCAACGCTAGCGAAAGTTCGCCCCCCTGCCCTCCCCTGCCCCAAAATACGACTAGGTATTCCCACCCGATGAATTCTGGATCTTCAAGACGAAACGCGTTAAAAACCATCGCTTCGGCAACCGCTTTGGCGTCGGTCGGCCGAATCAGCCATGCCGAGCAAGCAAGTGCCCAAGCGGCGGACTCGCTTCCGCCAGTCCGGCAAATCACTCGGGGGCCACTGAATCATTGGTTCGGCTACTACGACAAGCTGGAATTTGATCCGACCAATCGTTTTGTCTTGTCGGGCGAAGTGGCGTTTGAGCATCGTACCCCGCGTGCGGACGACACGATTCGCGTTGGTATGGTCGACACGGTGGACAACGACAAATGGATCCCGCTCGGTAAAAGTAGTGCATGGGGATGGCAACAAGGTTGTATGTTGCAGTGGCGTCCGCAATCTGAATCGGAAGTGGTTTGGAATGATCGCCAAGGCGACCAACATGTTTGCCGGGTGATGGATGTAAAGACCAAGAAGCTTCGCACATTGCCGCGACCGATCTATGCACTTAGTGGAGACGGGAAGTGGGCGATCACGGCCGATTTTTCACGGATCCAGCGAATGCGTCCAGGCTACGGGTACGTCGGTTTGACGGATCCATGCTCGCAATTGCGAGCACCTGAGGACTCGGGCGTCTGGAAGATGAACATGGAAACGGGCGAGTCCGAGTTGATCTTTTCGCTCGCCACTGCTGCTCGGATCGACTATCAAGGCAAATCATTAGCGGACAAGTGGAACTACTTTAATCATCTGCTAGTCAGCCCCGACAGTTCGCGATTCATTGTCTTGCATCGCTGGCGTGAGAGCACTGGTGATGGGCCGGATGCGGAGCCGGCGGGAAGATTCACGACGCGAATGTTTACCGTCGGTATGGACGGTAGCGACCCCTATATCCTCGATCCGTCGGGAGAAACGTCGCACTTCATTTGGCGGGATCCGGCACATGTTTGTGCCTGGACAAAACCCACGGGCAAACGGGCGGGGTTCTATCTGTTTCGCGATGAGAGCGACGAAGTTCAAACGGTGGGCGAAGGGGTGATGACTCAAAATGGGCACAACACTTATGTGCCTCATACGGACAATGAGTGGATTCTCAATGACACCTATCCGCAAAAAGGAGCCCGCACGCAGGACCCGTATTTGTATCACGTGCCTTCGAACCGCGTCGTTTCGCTAGGTCATTTTCATTCGCCACCCGAATATACCGGCGAGTGGCGTTGTGACACGCATCCTCGAAACAGTAACGACGGCAAGTCGGTTGTGATCGATTCGCCTCATCACGAGGGACGTCAATTGCATTTGATCGACATCAGCGAAATCGTGGCGTAACCGACGAAGTAGAGAGTTCGTTCTTTGGTAGTGGACGAGGCAACGAGTCCTTATTCAGAGGTTGTTGTTTGTGGAGGGACTCGTTGCCTCGTCCACTACGAGGATTGGATGATCATTGAAACTGAACTGGCGTGGTCACCATCGCGTCACGCTGGTCGGTCACCGAGACGAACCAAGTATTGGCGTCCTGGGGTGGTTTCGCGGCGACAATCGTTTCGTCAGTAACTTTGGCGGGAGTGCTTTTCCATTTACGTTTGGATCGAATTCCTGTGTCAGTGGTGTAGTGAAGGGTCGCAGATTTTAGTGGAGCTGGGCTCTTATATTGGACGTGCACCTCGTTTTCTTGCACGACCGGAATTTCGAGCGTTGCCAGCGGCACGCCGCCGCGACAATGCGAATCGATGAAGATTCCAATCTCTTGCGGTGCCCAACCAGGTGGATGGCCGTGGGGCATGTTGACTTCGATTCGTATCTGCTTTTCACCGGGAACCGCATCAAAGCTCTTCTGATAACTGTCCAGCGGATAGTGAATGTCATTGGTTCCATTGACAAACAGGATCGGAACGCGGCACTGAGTCAGCACGCTCGAGGGATCATACGCTTTGATCCAGGCGTCGCGACGATCGTTCAATTGGTCGATCGATGGCTTCTGAACCGATTCGCCTTCGAATAAGAAACCGCAACCGTAAACGGGAACGGCGGCGTTAAAGCGATCGTCAAGTGATGCAGCGAGACAGGTCGTGTAGCCGCCCCAACTAATTCCCGTGACCGCAGTTTGTTCGGCATCGACTTCGTCAAACGACCGGATCAGTGAATGGGCACGAAGCACGTTGGATGCAGCGTGGTAGGGCCAGTCATCGGAAACATCGTCATCGATCGAATCAAACTTGGTGTCGTGACCTTGGTCTGGTCCTCCGAGCGGCAACCGCGTTCTTGTTTCGCGACGCGCGGTTTGATTACGGATCGGAACCCCGGTCTTCGGATCGTAAACGGGATCGATCGGACGTGATCCAGCCAGATCCATTGCGATTGCAGCATAGCCACGCTTAGCCCATAGCCAAGCCCATTCCGCGAACGCGGTTCCGCCGCCGCCGTGGATCAGCACGACAGCAGGATACTTTGTTTCACTAGTCGGGTTCGCCGAGGACGAGTTCTCGCCCAGCGTGCTTGGGGATGCGTAGAACGCAAACACTTCGGTCGGATGTCCTTGATACGATTCTCCCTCGTAGATCAATTGGTGCACCGGCCACGATTGGTCTTCCCAACGCATCTTCGGCACTTGCTTGGCCGCGTCGATCATCGAGTACAGTGGGCTAGCTGCATCGGACGTCGCCGTTCCGGTTGCGGGTTCTTTCGCGACCAGAGACGCGGATAGCAGCATGGAAAAGGCAAACGCGAGGCGAGAGATTTTCATTGGTTGGAGCTTATTGGGGGGTAATCGATAGGAACGCGTCTATTTTCTCTAGGCACTCGTCCCACGCATGTGGTGGCGTCGGATCGTTGTGTCCCATTCGGTTGATTTCGACAAAATGTTTGGGCGAACAGGGCGACTCGGCATACAAGTGTTTGCCGTGCTCGATCGGAATCAACCGATCGGTGTTGCCATGCATCTGAATGAGAGGGCCCGAGTAATTTTGAATTCGGGCGATGGAATCGTATTGATTACGCATCAAGAAATTAACTGGAATGAAACGGTA
>CAXBHV010000283.1:0-7355 GCA_963974855.1 uncultured Rhodopirellula sp.
CAATTTGAGTGTGTCCCTCGCCGCCATAGTAGTCTTGATATTCCGTCAATCGTGGTTTAATCCACGAGTTGTAGGAAACGAGTCGTTTGGGATTGCCGGTCCTAGCCGCCTGAGTGATCTCTTTGAACGGAGCGGATAAGATGCCAATCGCGGGTGACGATCGATCGAAGTGGCAATCGTAAAACCGTTGCCCGCCGTCAAACCACCAGCCGTGCAATTTGTCGCCGTAGCGATCACCGATTTCGGCCAAAATGCTCATCAAGTTCTGATATAGCTGCGACTTGTCCGCTTCATATCCACCGGACGCTTTCATCCAGTCAGCGTCGATGGAATGACCACAGTCGTAGCCGTAGTGATAGTAGAAAATCAGCTTGATTCCACGTTCATGCAACGCGTCCGCCATTTCGCCCAACAGATCCCGCTTCGTGGTCCGACCGGCGAGAATGCGATCAAGCGACTCGATCGGTGCCGAGATATACTGCTGGCCCCACGTGATAGACCAGACGACGTAAGCCGCGCCCGATTCCTGCACCATGTTGGCAAAAGCGTCTACATCGAAGTCATTGACCTTTTGTTCCCATGGCTTGATCGGTCCCGTCGGAGGTGTCGCTCGGTTGGTCCACTGGAACATCAGTCCGTAACCAGCGTCCTTGAACCAATCGGGATGCTGCCGCATCGCCAATGCCTCGTTCCGCATCTTGGCTTTGACCGCTGGCTGAGTTAGTTCGAGCGAGTCGATGGAAAATCCGCTGGCTGCGTCGACCGCGAGTTGAAGCGAATTGTCTCCGGCATTCAATTGAAGTTGCCCGAGGTCCAGTCTTTCCCACGCCTTTTGTTCCGAGCTAAATTCCAACCGTTGCTCATTACAAGTGAGTGTCATATGCGATCCTTTGGACAACACTAGCGCACTGACGCCATAGATCCCATCCGCCGGAGCATGCAGATTCCACCTGATCGAATAGCTCCCCGGTTTCTTTGACGTGACCCACAGATTCATGTGATTGATGAAGGCCGATCTTAGATTTTTGTCAAACTCTGCAAGACTCGCCGACACCACATTGATCGTTGTTGGATCAATTTTGATACTGACCGGCGCGGTGATTGACTTTGACTCAGGCGTGACGGCATAGTCAGTATTTTTCTCCGTCGCCGAATCCTGCGCAGTGGTGGTGCTTGCAGCGCCAGCGATACCGACAGCGACCAGCAGTCCGAACGCAAATAGAAGCAGATACTTGTTGATCATTTTACCGTGGTCTTTTCGGGGTAGTAAAACTTGTGTCCGGGTAGACGAACCGTCTTGTCGCTGAGTCCAAACAGATTGCGACCCGCATCGCTGACAGGGATCGGTTCGATTTGGAAATCAACCTGTTCCAACGCGACTGGTGACAACGTGGCGAATTCCCCTTTCTGAAGTGCGATTTGATAGAAACCATCGTCGGACTTCGAAACGGTCTGTTCTTTGCCGTTGATATAGATCTTCGGGTTGGGGATGTCGGTTTGGATGAAACATGCAGATCCTGCCAGACTTTCCACGGTCACAAACTGGGTCACCCCGTCTTTCTTTTTAGCAGTAACCAAGAAGGCTCCCTGCGTTCGCAAATTCTTGAAGGCAACATCGCCCCAGATTTCGGGTGACCCGCGGAACACACGAATCTTGCCACCCCAACTCTGTAGCAACATGTCGTGGATACAGGTGGCGAACGAGAGCGGGCTTTCGATCACCGGGTTTCCTTCGGCGTACATAGTCGTCGGCGAAACATTCTTGTGTTGGATCAAGAAATCGAGATAGTGATATGCCTTCGCTTTGTCGCCCAGCCATGCGTACATCGATGCGGCACCCGTCGCGGTGTACCCCGTGACCGGCATCGCTCCGACGTTGATGCCGCTGTTGATCGAGACATCGAGCCAGTGATCGAGTGAGGTGCGAAGCATCTTTGCGTCCGCTTCCTCGTCTGGCGTGATGACGGCCAGCGGGTAGAAACCGAGTAGGTGCGAGTAGTGGCGGTGCGGTTTATCAAACGGAATATCCTTGCCAATTCGCAGCCCGTTTTCGTCGATCTGAAATTCAACAAGGTTGTCGACAACGTTCTGCCACTGAGACGCCAGCGGATCGTTCAGCTGGTGCTCTTCGTTAATGGCGAGAAGCGTTTGACAGGCCCAGCGGAGCAGAGCAATCGAGAAGTTGATGTCTTGACCATGTCCACCGGGATACTCGGGTGACCAACTTTGGCTGATGTGAATTTTGCCGTCGTCGGATTTCACCGGACGTTCACGAAGAAAGTTCAAGTAACCGTTGACGTTTTTTCGCAGTAGCGGGAACAGCCCCTCTCGCATCCGCGTCCGATCACCCGCGAATTCGCAGTGCAGCCAGTAATTGTTCAGGATCCAGGCCAGCATGTCCGGTACTTTGCCGTGATCGTAGGCTTCACAATCCACATTCTTGGCAAGATTGTCAGCATACTTATCCAAGTTATTCGGAAGCGATTCGCCAAGCGACATTCGATTGGCCGTCAAGTGCGTCCAGTATTGCAATTCAACATTCAGATCACCCCAGACCATCGGCCAGAACGTGCGGTGATACCACGGCCCCATCAAGTCGAGGATGGGGCCGTTCTCTCGCATCGCAGAACCCAGCTTGTACATCTGGATCCAATAGAACGCTTCTTTCTCGGGATCGTTGATCGTCAAAAAGCTAAGCGGATAGTATTCGTGCCACCACTCGCGGTGAGAGGAAACGAAAGTCTCGGCCTTCCGCCGTTGCTGCGCGTCGAGCAAATTCTTCTTCGCCGTTGCCAAGCTATCGTGCTCGGGAAAGCTGTGATGGATGCTTGCGGTCAGCAACTGTTTGCCCGACGGATCGCCTGTGATCTGCCAGCCGGTGGTGGTTTCGCCCCGTCCGTCGTGCAGCGGCTGAAAACAAAACTGCATGCCGTCTTCTTCGCTTAACGTCGGTTCTGGAGGCAGCGGATAGGGGGCATTTCGCATCTTGTCCCAGCTGCGGCCCTTGGGCCCACCGCCCGCATCGAGCGTCTCTTTTACCGGCGCGATCGGCGTTTCTGGATGCCAAGTGATTTGGATCGACTCACCGCCTTCGGTCTGCGTTTCAAAAGAGATCACATCGGTTTGGCTATGTGAAAACGCATGAACCCGGTAGGAACCGTCCGTTGTGTTGATCGTCCCGGTCAGTTCGGCGTTCCATAATCGAAGCCGTAGATCGACCCCCGTGATCTCACCATTGGATTCCACATTGAAGTGCCCCAGTGGCAGGCGGCTTCGATAGATCCACGAATTCGCGTCCTCTCCATTGGGCAGCCGATGGTCATAGTAGTCATGACGTCCGGCATAGATCGAGATTACATTCTTGGCTTCGCCCACCGCTTGATAGAACAGGAATCCAACGTTGCCATTGCCGGTATACGGAGCGACCTCCCAGCGTTTAGGAATGCGATCCCAGACCATGTCGTGCTGCGAAAGAAACGCTTGCCAGTCAATCGGATTGAAATGTTGGCCGTTGTTTTCAAGCGACTGCGCGGATGTCCATGCCATCTGCGAGCAAACAAACGAAAACACGAAAAGGCATTTTAGGACGGGTTTCATTGGGGGGACATCATTAGATGACGGTGAGTAGCGTGAGAATCTTTTAAACGGTTGCGATAGCGATATGTTGTGCGAGCAATCGCGACACGACTTCCGATTGTGGCTCGTACAGATTTGTCGTCTCGGCTGGGTGGGTTTCCATGTCGTAAACTAGCGGTTCAGGACCGGGACTCGCTTTTCGCTTTGGACCGGGGCGTCGTTAAACATCATTAGCTTGAACTCGCCGTTGGGCTGCTGCTGCACCATCCAAATCCCTGTATTGGAAATTCCTGGAAACCCGATCAGCGGATCTTTGGTGAGCATTCTTAGAATGGCTTTTCCGCTGCTGCCAGCTACGTTGACCATCCGGTACTTAATCCCCGCTTGTTCCTAAGTGCTTAGGGCCGGTTCCTACCGGCCGACTCCCTCACGTCGTCAGGCACGACCGGTAGGAACCGGCCCTACTCGAAACGGGACACCTATTTTCCGCTCGTGCCTAAGTTGCGAGCCTCATCGGTTGCGTTCGCTTGCAATGCGGCAGCGGAAAACGTCTGCTTCTTGGTCGACTGCACCTCGGGATAGCTAACCAGAAAGTTGTTTTCGTCGATCAGGTTGATGAAGTAATGCGTTGTCCCGTCGGGTAACTCAGCGGTCACTTTGCCATCGGCACTTACCTTTGCCGAAGCACGAAAGTACTCTTCATCGCGTGCACCACCATTGAGCGTGTAGATCAAGTCGGCTCGAATCACCTCCGCTCCGTTTTCCGTAAACTCAAACTCGACCGTCTTGCCGTGTTGCGAATGCGAGACCACCGATGGCACTTTGTCCTTGTGTGGCAGATTGCCTCTGTAGTTTGGATTGTAGCTAGGGTAGCTCGCCTTCATCTCGGTCAGCGCATGATCCAGTTCACGAAACATCGCTTTCGACTTTTCCGGCATTTCCTTGGCCAGATTTTTCGATTCCTCGATATCCGCTCGCTGCTGCTTGCCATCGACTGTCTCATAAAGACGAAACAGCTCGAAGCGTGCGGTGGACGGGTTGTTCGCAAAGTCGTAGTTATGAATCAACTTGTAGTCGCCGATGCGGATCGTGCTTTCCAACGCCGCGCCATGAGGAAAGTGCCAAACCATCGTGTCACGCACCGATCCATCGGTCTCCTTGACGAGTGAGGGATCGGTCGGATCGCCCAACAACAGAGGAGCCAGATCACAGCCGTCGAGATGTTTGTCTTGCGGTTTCTCGACTCCAGTGAGCGTCAGAATGGTCGGATAGAAATCAAGTCCGTTCGCCATCACGTCGGTCTGCACACCTGCCGGGATCCCGGGGCCGGTGACGATCAATGGCACTCGCGTACCACCTTCCATCGCCGAAATTTTTCCGCGGGCCAGCGGGTGATTGTCGGTGTAACGCTCCGTTGGGCCTCCCTCCATGCCACCGTTGTCGGACGTGAAGATCAGGTAAGTGTTTTCGTTGAGTGTATGTCCGGGCCAGCGTGGGTCTTCCGTACTCCCCAGGTAATCAAACACTTGCCCAAGGTAGTAATCTAACTCCTGAACCATCGAGGCGTAGAAGGGATTGAGTTGTCCAGGCGTATCTTTCTTTGGTGTCGCCGCCGGATCGGTTCCCAATCGTTCCGCGTATTTCTTCAAATGAGCTTCTGACCGAGTGTGAATCGGTGCGTGAACCAACCACGTCGCGTAATACAAAAAGAAAGGCTTGTCTTTGCTCTCCTTCAGGAACGTCAAGGCATCCTCATTGGTCTGATGAAACGGGTATCCGTTAGCGTCTAACCGAAACGGATCATCCGGTGCATCAGTCGCAAAATCGGCAAGTCGATCTTTCATGCTGCTCCGCGAGCCGCGACTGGAACGGGTAAAATCGAAGCCTTGATCCTCGGCCTGAGGAAACGAATTGTGATCGATCGCCATATGCCATTTGCCTGAATGCCCGGTGACATATCCATTGTCGCGCAACACCTTGGCGAGTGTCACTTCATTGGCTGGCATCCGACCGCTGTACCAGGGGTCCATCATTCGCGAGTTAACTTGGTTGATCGGAGCCGGTGGCGCGCCGCCGACCACGTGCGTTTTCTGTGCCCGCGCAGGATGGTTCCCGCTCATGATCGCGCATCGTGACGGTGCACACGTCGGTGCGGGCGAGTACGCTTGCCAGAACATCACCCCCTTGGTCGCCAACGCATCGATGTTCGGCGTCTCGTAAGGACAAGGCTCGTCGATGTCGTAGCACTTGACGTCTTGCCATCCCAAATCATCCGTCAAGATCAAGACGATATTCGGTTGGGGGCGAGTTTCTACAGCAGCGACGGATACCGATCCCAGCAGCACAAGCATCGCAACAACATGCGGCAGTGGCTTGATTAGGTACATTTAAGTATTCCTGGCTAAGGTTGTCGTTTCTCAAGCATCGCGAGATTTGCGGCTTCGGCATGATTGCTCGCAGGCTGAATCGCGGAGCCTCTTGGGACGCCGAACTAACGTTTTGCGACACACCTTCCGTTTCGAACAGTTCTCAGTCTGCTACGGAAAACAATCAGCCGACACGAACCACTATGGTGCAGGCAGGCCCCTTAAGCAATAATGTTTTGCGACATAGTGATATCAATTTGCGACATTGGTCGCAGTAACCCTGAATTGAGAGAGCACGACGATCGGTACGCCGCTCGCAGGGGAAGGACTGCGGATGAGTCAATTCCAGGTGACTTTTCCTTTGTTGTTTTCAACATCTAACCACACCGAGGCATGTTCAAACTCGCGTGTGTAGATATAGCCTTGTTGCTCTGCGGGTCCCTTCGGTGCGCCCAATCGCTTTTTGTATTCCGGCAATGACTTCAACCAGAGTCCGCTTTGACAAACCTTGTTTTTGCCGCGGGTGTCGACGCAGTATCCGTCGTTCAAAAACAGGTAGCTGTATTTCTCGGCACAGACCAGAAACAGGGCTAATTTGAATTGCAAATCGTCCTGTGGAATCTGTGAAAGATCATCAAGCTTGGTGTGCAGCTCATCAACACCGTCCGAGACGCTGTTTTCCCCAATCCCCATCGTCATCGCGATGATCTTTCCCTGGCGAGCAGCCTTCTGAGTGGCAGCGATCCCTTTCACCAAATAATCTGCCTTGCTCAACTGCGTGCCTGCTGGCGTCGTGAAACACTCGAGGTAGGACCCGTCAAAGTAGTTCATGAACTCCAGCCCGCCGTCCTCGAAGCGGGCCCGAATGATATTCGCAACCATCAGCTTATCGGGACCAAGAGCAGTGCGAGTTTGCGTCATCATCTCGCGATAACCTTCGATCGTCTGCTGCTTTTTGCCTGGTGGTAGCTGTCCCTTCAAAAACGACGACAAAACTTTAACATTGCCGTCGAGAAACAATCCGTCCACATACGGGCTCTTGCAAACCTCAGCGGCGGTAGCGACCCACCAATTGCGAAGTGCCTCGCTGGATGTGTCGTACGCTCTCTCACTGCCTCGTATTAACTGATCGTTGCCATTCTTATCCTGCAGATACCAACCGGGTATGTCTGCGAGTTGTTTGTCGAAGCTGTAGGTCCCGTAGTGAACAATCACATTGCGATAAAACAACACCTTCGCATTGGGATTCACTTGCTTGATCGCTTTGGCGGCCTGAATCGTTCCTTCGTCGGTGGAACCAAAAGTTCGGCTACCGGTAGTTTTCTCCAATGTGATCAGCGGGAACCCTGCAAGGTAGTTCAGCTCCTCATCCGTGAACGCATCAAGCTTCCTGATATGCATGTAAAGAGGAAG
>CAXBHV010000284.1:0-7338 GCA_963974855.1 uncultured Rhodopirellula sp.
CACCGCACTCGTCACCGCTAACACACGAACACCACTGTATTTCTCAGGCAGTGCGATACCGATACGGAGACTATCAATACTCTCTTCGAAGATGTTCATCGCCTTGGATTGCTTTGAACCAATGGCGAATGTACGCATAGGCAATTTTGCCACTTCGTTGACTGACATTAGCAGCCCGTCATTGGTCAATTGCTGAACATCGCTGATCGGTTTTACGCTAAGTTCCCAAAGCAGTGCTAAGCCAAACGGAACGCATCCACTTAGCAGTGCGGCGATGACCATTTTCATCAGTGGAAACGTCGCAATAGGGCGGAGCGATGGTTCGGCTGGCTGCAGCAACGCAACTCGACCGGGCGCACGCGACTCCGTGGTCAATGCCATCGATCGCTCTGCAATCATTTCAAAGACACGCTCTTCCCGGGCCAGTTCTGCACGTGCAAATTCAAGCTCGAGCATTTTGTTGCCTGATTCCCCTGCGGTAGCAAGCATCTCTTTGTATCGCAGACCGAGTAAGTTCTCGAGGACGAGTTGCGTCTCGAGTCTCGCTTCAAGTTCATGAAGTGTATCGCGGCGATCAAGCAGAGCAAGCGACTTGAGTTGGTCTGTAATCTTGGGGCGACTACTTGCAACGGCACGTTTGAGACTCGCTTCGTATCCTTCAATTTCGGCCTGCAAACGCAAGTAAGATGGATCGCTCCGTCCACCCGCTGCGGTGCTTTCGACACGATGCATCATCGATTTACGTTCAGCGATCCTCGCCCGCAAATCGAGAATCTCCTGACTCTCGCCAACCGCCATTTCGACGTCAACCTCTGCGATGCGAAGGTCCTCTTTCGCAATCGCTTCACGGATCGCGGTGATTTCCATCTCTAGCATTTTACGATCGACTTCCGCTGCCGTTAGCCGTTCACGCAACCGCTCTAGCGGCCCTGCACCAGCTTGCCCGTTATTCTTTTCGGGCATCCCAGTGTAGGGATCCATGCCGACCACGTCTTGGCCTAATTGACGCATCTTTTCGCGTAGCGTTTGAATCTCCTCACCGCGTGCCACTTTTTCTTGGCCGAGCAGTTCAAGCACTCGAGCCGTTTGGTCTTGATTGTCTTTTGCTCTGACAGCGAAGTATGCGTCGAGGACTGCATTCACAAGGATGGAAGAGTCTTCGGGATCAGGCGTTTCAAGATAAATGTTATAGAGTTCCGAACTGCCTACTTGCTGAACTCGAATGTTGTTCGTCAGCCACGAGACTGGATTTTCAAGCGATTGTACAGTGGGGAGTTTTCCGATCGTCTCGTCACTCAACACTTGCTCTGCGACAAGGGAGCTGCGGATCAATTCGATTTGCGTTTCGGTGAACTCTTCCGAGTTCACCTGAGGCTCTGGCGTATTGTAGGCGATGTAAGGTGCGTAGCTCGCAATCTTCATCACAGCATTAGCGCGATATACCGGCGTGAACGTCATTAGCATGGCCGTCGCCGAGAGCACTGCAAGCAAGACCGATACTGGAATCGTCAAATACCAATAGGTCGTCAGCGCTCGGATCAAATAGCGTGGACTGATTAACGACTCAGGATCATTCTGAACTGAAGAATTGCGAACAATGTAGGTGGGCGTTATTTCGTGATCGCGGTTCAGCGTCAACGAGCGATTGTCCCGATCGGACATCGCAGCATCGACGAAATCATTGTTACTCAAGAAACCAATCTCCAGCTGTCTATCGATGGTGATTTAAAAATCACGTCGACTGTATATCCAAGGTGCTTATCGCAAAGGTAAAGCCAAGCTGCTTTGTTGAATGGTTTGGCTATCCGAAATGCAGGTCATTTATCGAACATCGAGCAGTACTAGAATGTTCTCGAATATTCGTTCCAAGTTGTCATTTAGTATCCATCACACTGGTAATCATCATGCAATCAAGGGAGGGGCATGATTGCATCAAACTACATTACTCGATTCAACTACTAATGTAAGGGCTCCGATGCCAACGAACATATTTAGGTTTTTCGTTCCCGCATACTTTTGAATTCGGGAGTAAGGTAGTCACAAATACAATTAAGCAATCGTTGGAAAAAGTATGTGTGTCTCTTTCAAAGGATTGAAATCAATTAAGTATCGATACAAACCACATCAGCAGGTGCTGTGCCGACTACTACGATCATAAACATGGTCGACAGGGAGGGCAAGCAACTAGTCCCTCAGGGAATTGGCTCGCAGGTGCCGTGAGGTTGCGGATTGCTACATTGCGGCCCAACTATGGGGTTAAGGCACGCTTTGCAGAGCGTCGGGTACTAACTCTTGCCGGCAAGTTTTTCAATATTTCAAACTTTGTCGTGGACATTCCCACAGGTCGACCGGTCTATGGGAAGCCAACTCAATGAGTTGCTGGTTGATCAGCTGGCAAGTCGATCCAAAGGCCCATCGTCGGTTGTCATCGAAGCGATGCGTTGGGCTGTCTTTATTGTTGAGATTGAGGCTGCCGCGACTGGGCCCGTAAAGGCGGAGAGCTTCGCCGAGCCGAAGAAATGTCTTCTGGATTCTGCAGCTCCCGCCAGCTACCCGCTTGCTTCTGCTAGCTCGCTAGCCAGCCAGTCTTGCGGGCCAGCAATCAGACTTTTCAAACCGAGTGCACCCCGCAGAGTCAACCTAATCGGCAGCCAGGGCCCGATCCCGACGACCGGTTTCTTGAGCGCAACCCGAGAGAGAAACGGAAAAGAAGCGTGTTGGAGGGGCGTTTCAGCGGGGTTCGGTCGTCCTCACGACGATAATTCAAGTGAGCGAAATCCTTGAGAGGTTGCCATCGCAGTCAATCAAGAGAGTAAGTGAATTGCGACGAAATTATTCTTTGCAAGCAAACTCTCTCTTTAGCTGGCATCGCGTGGTGCTGATCGTGGAAAGCTGAGGAAGCAGAGGTTTACAAGCAATGCTTGTCAATCTAGTTGCCGAATCAATTCGCTCACCTCTACGAGATTACCCCCTATTTCTTAGGCGGTTCTCTTGTAGCAAACCCATTAAATCGAAGCCGGGGCAAGGACGTTGCCGGATATTTTTGGGTGCCTCCAGAACAACGCACGGATGTGACTATGTCTCAACTCAATACTCGACTATTTGCAGCACCTTTGCAAATCTTCGCGGCAGTCTGCCTATTAAGTGGGGTCGGATGCCAAGGGCTTCAAAAGAGTCGCCATGCGTCACAGGTTTCTGTGGTGCCACCCGAAGTCGCAAACATGCCTCGGGAATTGGCCAAGACGGTTCTGCCAGACTATATCATTGAACCGCCTGATATTTTGACGATCGAGACGGTGCATGCGGTGCCCAAGTCGCCCTATTCGCTCAAAGTACTCGACGTGTTGTCGATTCGTGTGCAAGGCACATTGCCCGAGGGACCGATTGGTGGCGGTTATCCGATCGAGCCAGGCGGGGTGATCAACCTTGGTTCTCCTTACGGCGTCGTTTCGGTAACAGGCTTGACTGTTCCCGAGGCTCAAAAGGCAATCGAGGAGCATCTACAGAAATACTTGAAGAAGCCTGAAGTTGCCGTTTCGCTAGCGGAGCTTGGTGCATCGCAGCGATTGGTGGGGCAATATTTAGTCGGCCCCGATGGTACCGTCACGCTTGGCAGTTACGGAAGTGTTTCAGTTGTCGGCATGCCACTGGCACAAGCGAAATGGACAATCGAACAACACTTATCGCAGTTCTTGGAAGATCCAGTCATCTCGGTCAACGTCCACGCATTTAATAGCAAGGTGTATTACATCGTGTTGCAGGGTGCTGAACTTGGTGACGCAGTTTATCGCTTTCCTGTTACGGGGAACGAGACGGTCCTGGATGCGATTTCCCAAATCAATGGACTCGAGCAAGTCTCGTCAAAGAAAATGTGGATTGCCCGTCCTTCGTCGGACCTCTGCGATTGCCAAGTCTTGCCAGTGGATTGGCGTGCTGTGACCGAGTGTGGTTCCGCCAATACAAACTTCCAACTGATGCCAGGCGACCGTTTGTTTGTCCAAGAGGACCATATGGTTGCCTTGGATAACAAGCTCGCCAAGATGTTCGCTCCGTTTGAACGCATGATGGGCTTCTCGCTGCTTAGTGTTGGGACAGCGACGCGATTCTCGGGATCCGTTCTCAAGGGTGGTGGAAACCCAGTGGGCACCCGTGGGGGATTCTAGCCCGATCCCGAATATCGTTCTTGGCAACGTTTGTTGATTGTCAAGAACGGCGACATGTCCTCTATCAGACCATTTGATCCAATTATCGATTAATAAAGCGGTGACAACGATGCAACGACAATCCCCAAAACAACTGACGGCTGCGGTGGCGATGACGCTCGCCGTCACGATCAGTGCCAGCGTTGGCTGCGTGTCTATGCACCACGGTTTGGCAGAGCATTGTGGCATCGGCAAGCACAAGAGCAATAAGTCGTACTACCATTGTTCTCACTGCGGTCAGATTGTCGCCAATTCGGATGCGAAATGTTGCCCACATTGTGCGTACGTTAAACCGTATTACGGTTACGAACCCACGTGCTGGAACAAGTTTCCCGAGGGCTGGGGATGTCCCAACGGTGCTCAGGCATGTCACCCCGAAATGCTCGAGATGGTTCCGCAAATGGAATACTCTGGCGGGATCCCAACAGAAATCCAAGGTGCACGTGTTGAACGGGAACCGCAATTTGCTCCGATTACAGACGAGCGAAAGCAGGCCGTTGCAGAGAATCACGTTGCGACTGAAGACGAGCACGCCATACCGAGCGCAAGCGATCTAACTGCTCCCGGGGTCACCCCCGATGCAAGCAACACGATTCAGTTGAACGTTCCTGCTCGTAAGAATATTGCCAAGCCACAGGTCCTAACAAACGAACAGACGCAGGCGACTCCGGTCAGCCAAAAGCGTGGCGTTGTCGCGTTGCCTCCTATGGCACCTTCGCTTGTCGAGGGAATGATTGAAGCTCCCTCGCCACCCAAAGTGGCGGCCAAGAAATTGTCGAACGTGGATGAAAATGATACGGCCGGCACACCTGATGCGATGGTGTTAGCGTTCCCAGCGGCTTCAGATTCGCCCGCTGTTACCGTCGACAAAGTGCCAGCGGTGACTCGGATGCCATTGCCTACGGTCGTCACGATGGAAAAGGAAGTGGTCACTCCTGCACCAGCAGATAAAGTTATCGCAACTCAGCCTCCGAAGCAGCAGCGTCCAGCCGCTCAGCCCGAAGCGAAGCCTGCTACGACTCAGACGCTCGAGTTTCCAAAGGTCCAACGAATTGCGATTCCAACGCCGAAGACGCAAAAGTTAGATGAAGTTGCATCGCTCGACACAGCCAACGCTGCGGCGTCCAGGCTGCCCCAACCGACCCCTGCGTCGACCGGCTCTTTCGATATCCCTGCGGAGCAGTGGAGTAAGATTGTCACGATGCCTGCGGTCGCAAGCACAGCACAGTCAACGCCACCGGCTGCCGAGAACTACGAAATGAAGAAGTCGTTTGAGCCAGTGTCGGTCGAAACGAACTCGCCCCGATTGGTTCCTTCGATGTCCCAACTGCCAAATCGAGTCGCCACGATTCCAGTGGACGAAACGATCAACATCAGGTCCGACTCGGAACGCAAGTCCAACGTCGGATTGCCAACACCCGTGCGACGGATTCCTGTTTCGGTTCAGCAGATGGCTAACGAGAATCCATCCACTGCAGCAGTGCCCCGCAATGTTGTCCCGACATCAAACGTGGCCCCGGTCGTCAATCGGGTCCCGCTGCCGACGCCGGCTCCAGCCAGCGTGCCACCGCAGTACGCTGTTCCGAAGCGAGTGAACGCCAATCTTTACCCTGCTCCGGCAAACCGAATTCAGATTCCAGCGTCGCGATAAGTGACGAAAGGAAAAGTGACGGGCTGCGAACTCTCGCAGTCCTCATTCGCCGAGCTCTCGAAGTCGTCCAGCAACCGTCCACACCCCTCATGGCATCCATGAGGGGTATGGTCGTTTCTGAGTAGAACACGCATTGCCAGCAATTCGCCATTCGTTACGATGAATCAGCACGATTTGTGTGGCTTGAACAAGTTTTATACGGCATTTTGCAGGAGATTTTGCGTGGCACTCGACTTCAATCAGCTTCATCAAGGTGACTGTATCGAGTTGCTAAAGCAAATGGATCCCGGATCGGTCGATCTCTGTTTCGCCGATCCCCCCTTCAATATCGGCTACGACTACGACGTCTATGATGACAAGCGAGGTGACCAAGACTACCTCGATTGGTGTCGAGAGTGGATTCGCGGTGTTCACCAAGTTCTGAAACCCGATGGGACGTTTTGGCTGGCGATTGGCGACGAGTACGCCGCAGAACTAAAGGTCTGTGCGACTCGCGAAGTCGGCTTTGTTTGTCGTAGCTGGGTGATTTGGTATTACACGTTTGGCGTCAATTGCAAATACGGTTTTAGCCGTTCGCACACCCATCTGTTTCATTTCGCCAAAGATCCCAAGAAGTTTACGTTCAACGCGGCCGATCCGGAGATCCGAATTCCATCGGCGCGGCAGTTGGTTTACGGCGATCGACGTGCGAATCCGAAAGGGCGGCTGCCCGACAACACCTGGATACTTCGCCCGCAAGACCTGCCGGAGGGTTTCGAGAATGATGGGGATACCTGGTATTTTCCACGCGTCGCAGGCACATTCAAAGAGCGACAAGGGTTTCATGGCTGTCAAATGCCCGAGCAGCTGCTAGGCCGAATCATTCGCGCGAGCTCGAACGAAGGGGATTGTGTCCTCGATCCCTTTTCGGGAAGCGGAACCACGCTAGTTGTGGCAAAGAAACTCAGACGCAATTTCATTGGCACCGAGCTCAGTGAAGAGTACGCGACCAAAATTCAAGAGCGACTCGAGCAGACACAAGTCGGTGAACCACTGGTAGGCCCCGAAAATCCGTTGACAAGCGCGCCCAATACGAAAAACGGAAAGCGATTGGCGGATAAAACGTCACCGAAAAAGTCGGCGTCCAAGAAGGCGGCAGCAAAGTCCAAAGGGGGCGCTACCCAGCCGGATCTGCTGTGATTGCCTGTCTCTATCAAAGCTGTCGCTTCGGTTTTTGAGCCTGCATCATGCAGCGTCGGCGAAATCGGGTTAGCATAAGCAGGGCTGTGGTGTAATTCTGGTAACCTGCCTGCAGCATCAATCACCATTCTTGCGCTCACCCTTTTCGATTGAATTGCGACTTTTGCGACAAGGTTCTGCCGTGCCCTCCCTGAGAATGTTGCCTGCGTTTACTCTGGATTTGCCGCTCGGCAAAGCGGAGGCGATGCAGCGAATTCGTAGGGCGATCAACGAGCTGGAAGCGATCGAAAACGCAAAGGCCGTTGG
>CAXBHV010000285.1:0-7332 GCA_963974855.1 uncultured Rhodopirellula sp.
CCGCGAAGTACCGTCGGGACGATCACCGAAATCTACGACTTTCTGCGTGTCTTGTTTGCCCGGGTCGGCACCGGACATTGCCCAAAGTGCCAATGTGAAATCACGGCCCAGTCGCGAGACGCGATCGTTTCGCGGATTTTGTCACTGCCCGGCGAAGCGACGCTGTGGGTGATGGCGCCGTTGATCCGCGGCCAAAAAGGGGAGTTTCGCGATCTATTCGAGGATCTTCGTAAGCATGGTTTCTCACTCGCACGCGTCGATGGCGAGACGATCCGGCTGAGTGACCCGCCGCATCTCGACCGACAACACCGCCACGACGTCGAAGTCGTGGTCGACCGCGTTGATCCCGATTCACGCGATCGCGGCCGGATCACCGAAGCGATCGAAACCGGACTGAAGCTCGGCGAATCGAGCGTGGTCGTTTCGCTATCCGAAGCGAATGATCGCGATGCCGGTAAGCCGGCCGATGACCTGCTCTACTCGTCACGCTATTCCTGTGGATCGTGTGGCCAGAGTTTCAAGCCGCCCACGCCGCAACTGTTCAGCTTCAATAGTCCTCAGGGCATGTGCGAGGCCTGTGACGGACTCGGCCGACTGTACACATTCGTGCCTCAGCAATTGGTGCCCGACGAAACAAAATCGGTTCGCAAGGGAGCCGTCGAACTGCTCGGATCTTGGGGCGACATGGGGCGCTACCGTCGTCACGTCTATCAGGGTGTCGCCAAGGCGATGGACGAGCTGCTCGAGCTGAAAGACGGCACGATGCTCGAAGGCAATTGGCAAGATTTGCCTGAGCAAGCCAAGCATGTTTGGTTGTGGGGCACCGACGATTCGTTGGAGTTTACTTGGAAAGGCGGCAGCCAAGCCAAAAAATACTCCGATTCATTCGACGGTTTCATTCCTGAACTGCTCGCTCGCTATCGTACGAACAAGAACAAGATGCAACAGCGTCAGTTCGAAAAGTACATGAACACGATCGAGTGCGTCGATTGCCATTCACAACGGCTGAACCCGCAAGCCTGCGCCGTCACGCTGACCACCAACAGCCAAAAGTACATTGCAGCGGCCGGTACAGACAAAGCGTCGCTACCAACGCTGTGTGAATTGCCGATTGATGAACTGATCGAATTTTTTAGTGACATTCAGCTCAGCGATATCGATGCCAAGATTGCATCGGAAGCACTTAAAGAGATCCGCACTCGGTTGGGTTTCCTGTTGGGCGTGGGACTCGACTATCTGACGCTCGGCCGTACCGCGCCGACGCTTTCCGGAGGCGAATCCCAGCGGATTCGTTTGGCAGGCCAGATCGGTAGCGGACTGGTCGGCGTGCTCTATATTTTGGACGAGCCCTCGATCGGCCTGCATCCACGTGACAACGATCGACTGATCGAAACGCTCGTTCGGCTCCGTGATCGCGGTAACACCTTGATTGTGGTCGAGCACGACGAAGACACCATGCGCGCATCGGACATGGTCGTCGACTTCGGCCCTGGACCGGGTATCAAAGGCGGACGCGTCGTTGCGGCCGGAACCGCGGAAACGGTTTCCAACACGGCGAAGAGCGTGACCGGACAATTTTTGTCGGGCAAACGCCGTATCGATCCTCCGCAGACACTGCGTCCCATCGATCCGAAATTGCAGTTGACGATCAAAGGGGCTCGCTTTCACAACTTGCGGGATATCGACGTCTCGATCCCGTTGGCCACTGTCACCTGTGTCACCGGAGTTTCCGGCAGCGGCAAGAGTTCATTGATCGGCGGGATCGTCGAACCAGCACTGCGAGTCGCACTGAACGGGGCGGAATGTGAAAGTGGCGAGCACGATACGATCGAAGGACTCGAGCATCTCGACAAAACCATCGCGATCGATCAATCGCCGATCGGACGTACGCCACGCAGCAACCCGGCGACGTACGTCAAAGTCTTTGACGAGATTCGCAACCTGTACGCGAAATTGCCCGAAGCGAAAACACGCGGCTACACCTCCAGCCGTTTCAGCTTCAATGTCGATGGCGGCCGCTGCGCGGGCTGTGATGGCAACGGGGCGAACAAGCTGGAAATGGACTTCCTGGCCGATATCTGGGTGACATGCCCTGTTTGCCAGGGTCGCCGTTACAACCGCGAAACGTTGTCCGTTCAGTTCAAAGGCAAATCGATTGCCGATGTACTGGAAATGGACATCTCACAGTCGCTGGCGTTGTTCAAAGACATCCCCAAGATTGCTGAAAAACTGCAAACGCTGGTCGACGTTGGACTGGAATACCTGAAACTGGGGCAACCCTCGCCAACGCTCTCCGGTGGCGAAGCACAGCGTATCAAACTTTCACGTGAACTCAGCAAACGAGAAACCGGCCGCACACTCTATGTGCTAGACGAACCGACGACGGGATTGCACTTTGCCGATATTGAACTGCTGCTAAAGGTCATTCACGGTCTGGCCGACCGCGGCAACACGATTGTGATCGTCGAGCACAACACCGACGTGATCAAAACCGCCGACTGGGTCATCGACTTGGGGCCCGAGGGGGGCGCCGGTGGCGGATTGGTCGTGGCCGAAGGTCGTCCTGCGGACGTTGCCAAGGTCGAGGGCAGTTACACCGGTGCAGCAATCGCCAAATCGCTGGGGATGAAACCGCGCAAGACGGCTGCCAAACCGACCGAAAACATTCTGTCCAGCATCATCACAACGACGGCCAGTACGAACACGCACGTGTTGGTCGAAGGCGCCACCGAGCACAACTTGAAATCGGTGGACGTCGAGATTCCGCGAGACGCGATGACGGTGTTCTGTGGCCCGAGCGGTAGTGGCAAAAGCTCGTTGGCAATGGATACGATCTACGCCGAAGGACAACGCCGTTACGTCGAATCGCTTTCGTCGTACGCACGCCAATTCATTGGCCAGGTGCAAAAGCCCAAAGTCGAACGGATCGAAGGGCTGTCGCCTGCGGTGGCGCTGGAGCAAAAGAATCTGGGGCATTCGCCGCGAAGTACCGTCGGTACGGTGACCGAAATTTACGATTACTTGCGAATTTTGATGGCTCGGCTTGGGACGATGTATTGTCCCGATTGCCAAGTTCCCGTGGGTACTCAGACGCCCGACCAAATCGTCGACAAGATCATGGCACTTCCCGAGGGGACACGGGCCATGTTGATGGCGCCGATCGAAGTGCAGTCGGGGCCGGCGTCCGAAGACACTTGGCAATCGCTGCGCAGCACCGGATACCAACGGGTGCGTATCGATGGAGTGACCACATCGCTAGACACCGCCCCGATGCTCGACGCGCGGCAACGTCACGAAGTCCAAGTGGTTGTCGACCGTATCGTGGTTCAAGAATCGGATCGATCGCGAATCAGTGACAGTATCGAGCAAGCCTTGTCGCTCGGCGTCGGTGTCTTGGAAGTCGGGTTTGCCGAAGCCGATGTCGAAGAAAAACTTTGGAAAGTGGTCACGCATAGCCAACATTTGGTGTGTGGCGATTGCGGGCGTTCGTTCAACAACTTGACGCCGCATCATTTCTCGTTCAACTCTGCGGTCGGCTGGTGTCCTCAGTGCGAAGGACTTGGAACTCAAACGGGAACCAATCCCGCGGCGTTGATCTCGTCCCCCACCGCAACGCTGCTCGAGGGAGCGTCACTGCTTTGGCCTTCGGTCGACAAAGTGGTATCACAATGGATGATGCGTGCGTTCTCTCGTCAAACGCGAATCCCGATCGATGTGCCGTTTGACAATCTGACCATCAGCCAACGGCGGATCTTGTTCCACGGTTCGGGTGAACGATGGATCGAAGTGCGTGAAAGCGATCGCGAGGCGAAAACGAAAACGACACCGAAACATGACGTTGTCGTGTTCCGCTACCAGTTCAAAGGTTTTTATCCGGCGCTGGCCGAAGCGGCGCGTCTGACACCAGGATTGCGTGGCAAGTTAGAGCAATTTGTCGACGAGATTGATTGTAGCGCGTGTGATGGATCACGTTTGCAAGAAGACGCAGCGGCCGTGCGTTGGCGTGAACACACGATTGCCGATATCGTTCACATGCCGCTGGTTCGACTCGCCGAGCACATTGCGACTTGGAAATTGGACAAGCGCGAACGCAAAATTGCGGGCGAATTGGTGCGTGAGATCACGTCGCGAATCAGTTTCTTGCTCGACGTGGGACTCGATTATTTATCGCTGCATCGCGGCGCCGCAACGCTTTCAGGTGGCGAGGCACAGCGGATTCGCTTGGCCGCTCAATTGGGCAGCGGTCTGTGCGGCGTGCTGTATGTGCTGGACGAACCCACGATCGGGCTGCATCCACGCGACAACCAACGACTGATCGGGGCACTGCATCGACTGCGGGATCTTGGCAACACGCTGCTGGTTGTCGAGCACGACCACGACGTCATCGCTAGCAGCGATTATTTGGCAGACTTTGGCCCCCGAGCGGGGCGATATGGTGGACGCATTGTCGCCCGCGGCGAACCGACCAAGGTGCTGCCGGTCGACCAATCGGTCACCGCGGGTTACATCAACGGCACCAAGTCGATTGCGATCCCCGAGCACCGCCGGCCCACCTTTGGTGCCAATGGTTCGCCGTATGTGCAAGTATTAAAAGTCACCGGAGCGAGAGAGAATAATCTCAATGGCGTTGACGTGCAGCTTCCATTGGGCGTGTTGACAGCGATCACCGGACCGAGCGGCAGCGGCAAGAGTTCGTTGATCGAAGGCGTCCTGTATCCCGCGTTGGCCCGACGACTGCACCGTGCCCGCATGCGTCCGGGGCGTTACGAAAAACTCGAAGGGCTTCGCTTTATCGACAAGGTGATCCAAGTCGACCAATCGCCGCTGGGCAATAGCCCGACCAGTAACCCGGCAACGTATACCGGCGTTTTTGACTTGATTCGTCAGCTCTTTGCCGAGCTGCCCGAGTCAGCGGAGCGACGTTTCAGCGCGAGAACGTTTAGCTTCAATGTCGCTGGTGGTCGCTGTGACACGTGCGAAGGCAGCGGGCAATTGAAGATTGAAATGCACTTTTTGCCCGACGTCTGGGTGCCCTGCGAAGAATGCAATTCACGTCGCTACCATCCGGACGTGTTGGAAGTCAAATTCCATGGTGCGTCGATCGCTGACGTGTTGGAGATGCAATGCGGCGAAGCACTCGAATTGTTTGCCGAACATGACAAGATCTCGCGGATTTTGCAGACAATCTGTGACGTCGGACTCGAATATGTCACGCTCGGCCAATCGGCTCCGACACTATCGGGCGGTGAAGCTCAACGCGTTAAACTGGCGGCAGAACTCGCACGCCCGATGACCGGACGAACGCTGTATATCTTAGACGAACCGACAACCGGTTTGCACTTTGACGACATTGAAAAGTTGTTGGGGGTACTGCAGCGATTGGTCGAAATGGGAAACACCGTCGTCGTGATTGAGCACAATCTGGATGTGATCAAATGTGCCGATTGGATTATCGACATGGGGCCGGGTGCGGGTGTGGAAGGCGGCCAGATCGTTTTTGAAGGAACGCCCGAAGCGTTAGCGGCCACCTGTGCGAACACGAAACGAGGCGCCGTCGTCTCGTCCACCGCCCCGTTTTTGGCCGAAGTCTTGGGGCACAAGGTGTCCGCCAGCGCGAAACGTAAAGCGTTGCCCAAGATGACAAAAACGACAGCCACCAAGAAGAAAACGACTGTAAAGAAAACCGCCAGCAAGCCCAGCGCCATCGATGCTGCGACCAACGGCGAGATCGTAGAGGCGGAACTCACTTCGCCGGAGAGCAACGACAGCGTTCATCCGTGGAAGGTTTTGGGGCGACGTTGGCACTCGTTGGGCAAAGGATTCCCAGCCGATACGGAACCCGAGTGGCCAATTGAGCTGGCCGACATGATCTTGAAGTTGCTCGAGAATGTCGCCGGCGACAATTCGCTGCGATTCGACGCCCCCGACCGAGTCGTCGTGCGTCCCAAAGGGCAGCAAAAAAATTGGGCCGAGGTCGAAACCAAGACTCCTGAATCGCTGAAGGTCACGTTGGCGGGACCTCATGAGGCGGTGGACATGGATCAGCTCAGCGCACTTGGGTTCAAGGGTGCCGTGCAGCCGGCGGAAACCGAACAAGCCGAAGTGACGTTGCGGTTGACCGAGTTGAAGCACGGCCGCAGCCGCAAACTGAAAACGTTCCTAAAACAGCACCTGCAGCGAACCATCAAAACCTAGAGCTGCGCAGTAGGGCCGGTTCCTACCGGCCACGTCTCTCAATCGAACAGGCCGGTAGGAACCGGTCCTACTTCGATCGCCTACCGCAATTCGAGTTGTATTGGAGGTCAAGTAACGGCGCGTCTCAGCCCGATTCATTTCAAAACTTCCAGTCTTTGCCTGCTTCTTAATCTTAATCTTACTCTTAATCCTAATCTTCTCCGACGGTCTTCCAGTCAAAAGGAGCGAGAGCAGGCGGGACTAAGCCTACGAATTACTTGCCCAAGGACCAGAGCACCGGCGTCAGCCATTGTTGCTCGGCTTTCCAAGCCGATTGCGTTCATTTACTCGCAGCAAATAGCTTCATCAATAATCGCTCCATAACCACTTGAGAATTAACAGGTGTGCCCGGCAACCCGCCGTTAAGCGCGCGAGTATGAGCGGAGATCAGTCAGCGACGAGCAATTTCTGACAGACGAATGTTAGGACAGACGAATAAATACAGAGCGACAATTCGCCTGTCCTTTATTCGGCCGGCAATACCGCCTTGGATCCATTCCTTTCAAGAGAAAGTGACTGGCGCCCCGGCCACACACACTGCGATCTCTGCGTTTCAAACGCCAAGCACGAACAGCCAAGAAGATGCGCACTAAAAATCGGTTCACAACGCATCGGTCCGCCATTCGTTTCAAAACTTCCAGGCTCCGCCTGCTTTCGATTCTTAATCTTAATCGTACTCTTAATCCTAATCTTCACCGCTTGTCACTCGGTCCAGCGGAGTTTGCACAGACGGGATTAAGATTATGAGTAGGATTAAGATTAAGAGTTACTTCCTCAAGGACCAGAGTCCTAGCATCAGCCCATTGTCGCTCGGCTTTCCAAGCCGATTGCGTTCATTAACTCGCAGCAAACAGCTTCATCATTAATCGCTCCATAACCACTTGGGAATTAACAGGTGTGACCCGCGAATCGCCGTTGAGCACGCGAGCATGAGCGGGTTGTAGGCAGCGATGAGCAATTTTTGACAGACGAATGTTGGGACAGACGAATGAATCCAGTGCGACGATTCGGCTGTCCTTCATTCGGCTGTCAATACCGCCTTGGATCCATTCCTTTCAAGAAAAAGTGACTGGCGCCCCGGCAACACACACTGCGATC
>CAXBHV010000286.1:0-7331 GCA_963974855.1 uncultured Rhodopirellula sp.
TGCCTTACGGCCCACGGCTCACCAGTGCAATCTACATTTCGATTAAATCAACAGCCCGATAGCCGCGGGCGCATCAATACCGTAGGAAACATGCCCGCGGCTAGCGCCGTCGGCTCAGATCATTATGGGGAATGACTCCTATTGACCTGCTTAGTGCGTTTGTGATGGGGGCACTCGTCTGCGGTACAATTGACGTGGCGTCCCCACAGCAACCTGAGGAAGAAAACATGTCAAACGAAGTCGTTTCGGATCCAGATCAGCCAAGTTCACTGGCCGATTCTCCGCGTGACGAACTGCTGCAATTCCGTTTGTCAACAATCTTTGTGTTAACGCTAATCGCCAGCATCTTGGCCGCGTTCTTGCGTCCGCGTGGAAACGATTTGATGATCGCGGGCATGGTTTCGACGATCAGCAGCCTTGCCTTTGGCATGCTGGTCGGCAAGGTCCGCCCACCGCTGATGCAACGTGTGTTTTGGGGAGTCGTTGTCGCGGCGATGATGCAGGCGGTCGCGTCAAACACAATCCTGTTGGATCGAAAAGGCATTTATGCTTGGCCGATCGCAGCAGGCTTTGCGGCCGTCGTCGCAGCGGGCAACTCGAACCTCTATCGCCGCATGATCCAAGGAGCTGTGGCATCCGCAACGGTGGTGGCGATTTACATGGTTTCGGTCTATGCAAACTCAATCACCGGAATCGCGAATACGATTTGTGCCGCGATTGGCGGAGCGTTATTGGCCGTGTTGGTGGACGTTGTGAATTGGACGCAACGCAGAACCAACATTCCTCTCCCCATCACGGGACTTGCGCTCGTGTTGGTGGCAATGGCATTTGCCGTAATCGCCCCAATGCTGATCCCTGGTTGGTGATCGTCGCCTTTTGCTCCGCAAAAGTTGCGTTTGCGTGACGCGATTTTGCGGGGGATGTCGATTCTATATTTGACGCATTTGGTTGTAGCGGAAGACGTCAAGACTTTTGTTTTCGGGGATGACCGAAACTCTTGACGAGTTCCGCTACCTTCGAAATAAAATTGCCCTTATGAGCGAAAGAGGATAAAAAAACGTTGCTCGTTCCTAACACAAGTCGCCGGGTGCACCAACGCAGTCTTATCGGGTTACAATCTCGGCACCACTTTCCACTCCTATCTACCTAGAGAATCTAATGCAGGGTAAAGACGCGATCCGATCGGCAATGAAATTTTGCGACATGGTCTACCGAGGCTACATGAGCGACTTGGATGACTCGGAACTGTTGCGGCGTCCGAGTGAGGGTTGCAATCACATCGCTTGGCAAACGGGACACCTGATTTCGTCGGAAGTATCGCTGCTTGAGAGCATTGCACCTGGCAAGGCTTACGAGTTGCCTGCCGGATTTGTCGAGGCACACGCCAAAGACAAAGCGGACAGCGATGATGCGTCTGCGTTTCTCGGCCGCGATGAATATTTGGCGTTGTGGGACAAGGTGCGTGCGGCAACGCTCGAAGCACTCGATGGGATGAGCGACGAAGATCTTGACGCCGAAGCCCCCGAGCATTTCCGAGGATTTTGTCCTACCGTGGGCGACGTGATCATTCTGATCAGCACGCATCCGATGATGCACGCCGGACAACTCGTTCCTTTGCGTCGCCAATTGGGCAAACCGGTACTGTTCTAATCCGGTTGACGCGGTTTCTTCAGCAGCGCGACGCGTGACAATTGATACGCATGCGAACCCGCTACGACGAAACGTGTCGTTTGTGGGTGATGAAACCTGCATACGAACCGATCCGAAAACCCGCTGCAAAGCAGCCTCGCGGCGTTTGCCTGATCCCGTTGCTGACCGGCCGCGTGGTGCGGTGGCGCGACGGCAATCTTTATGCCGTCGTCGGCAAGATCGATCCGCATCCACTGCAGCACGCGTTGTTGCGGTGGAGTCAAGCGGGGCGTCCAAGTGCGTTCACACGTGAAACGCTGCCAATCCCAGTCGGAGCGTTTGTCCGAATCAGCAGAGCCGAACTGCAATTGGCATCCTCGGCACTCGCATCCCTTTCCAAACGTGAACTGGAAAAACGGACACGTCAGTCACACCAGCAATGTCACAATCGCCTAGCTCAATTGCGAGAAGCGTTGGACCAGGACGCAGTGATGACCAACTTGTCCTCCTCCACCGACGAGTGGCGACTGTTCCACTGGGGACAGCAACCGGATTCCGAGTCAGTCTGTTCCTGGCGATCGCTGGTTCTTTGGCTCGCTGACGAACGCGGTTTACAAACATGGACCGAAGCGATGGATTCGCTTAAAAGTCACTGCCAACGCCCCGATTGGTGGAATCTCGCCCGCCGATGCGTCGCGATTCTCACCCAACTTGAATTAGACTTTCCGCAGCTTGATGCTCACGAACGATTACGGCGATCGCATCTCGCATTTATGCTTGCGATCGAGTTGGCGCAGAAGCCTCACGAGCTGGATATCGACACGACGTATCCCGGTCGGATGTTGGCTCGCAAATCTGCCCAAAAGTGGATCACGCGTCTCCGCCGATCTATCCAAACACAGATGGATACCGCCGAAGTTTGGAGTGCACATCGGATCCCGGCAATCTTGGCTAGCTGGGTTTCGATTTCTCCACACCGCCCGCTGAACCGGGCCCCCATGATACGTTGGCTGTCGAGACGTCAGCCACACTTGATCAACACGTTACTGCAGATGGCGAGGCAGGTGAGCCAATCCGAATTTCGCAAACTGCTTTCGTTTGAAAAATGGCTTGACGAAGTTCCCCATGAACGATGGTATGGTGTCGCGAAGAGTAAATTACCGCACGGTAGTCTGCAGGCTAAACTCGAAAAGGGTCGATACTACCGTTTGCATCGCTCGCGCGACGATCTCGAGATTTGGGAAGCGATTCACCAGTTAACCGGACGGTATTTTGCAGCAGAAGGACATCGCGTCATCCGAGACGTTTATCGAACTTGGTATCGCTGGGCTCAATCATGGCCATCGTCATGCTGGACGTCCGATCGGAGCGAGCGATGGATTTCACTGCTCTCTCACGTCAATGATTTGGTGGTATTAAACCCCACGCTGTTGCGACGCTTCAGCGGATGGCTTGATTCGACAAAAGGCGAGAGTGAAAGTTCGCAATTGGATATCGAACCGCTATCGAGAACGGATGCGGCCACTCAACTCGCCGCACGACGTTTGCGAATTTATCAGGGTGTGAATCGCCGCGAATCAAAGTGGCCGAAGTCAATCGCCGGACGAGTTGAGTTACCAATCAAATGGCAGCGAGAGTTTGAGTATCTATTGCAGTCCGAGCGTGCCGGATGCTTGAACGTACGGTCTCGGAAGCGGCTCGAACACTTGCGGATAACGCCGAGTCCGAAATTGCCCGCAATTAAACCGCTGCGTCGGCGAATTCGCCGAGCGGGGTTGAGTGCGTCCCATGATGCAGCAAAATCATGGGTACAGCAGCGACAACGTGAACACTTTTTGTCGCTGGGGATTTCGCCCGCGACGTTGGCGATCGACTTGGATGCGTGCGAGGACCGTCTAGCCGATTTCTTGACACTGTTGGCGACGCTGCCGTTGGCGAGTCGAATGATGTTATTGCAAGGACTGCGAAAGACCCCCGATCGCTCAGTGGGCTACAAACAATCGGGCAATGCCAATCAAAATTGGCTCCATCGGGCTGCATTCGCTGGTATCGACGTTGACGCTTGGTTTACAACTCACGTAGCCAAAATCGCGAAACCGTCGGACGCGGGACAATCCACGCATTCGAAACGCTTGACCGTCAAAGTGACGGGATTGGCTGAGTATCTACTGTGGATGGGACGCCCGTTTGGTAGTTGTCTCGATCTACGTGGAGGAGCCTTCTGCGAATCAGTCGTGCCTAATTTCTTGGACGCCAATAAACAATTGCTTGTCTTGGTTGACGACGATGACCGCATGGTGGGACGAAAATTGGTCGCAATCAGTCGCGATTGGAAATTGCTCGGATACAATCTGTACCTAGCGACCAACAGAGAGCACGAATTGGTTTATGACAATGTGTCACATGCAGTGAACGATTATTGTCGAGAATGGGCGACATCGATCGGGACCCAACTTGCTGATCAGGGGACGCCTGAAACACTGCACGGTAACTCGTGGTACGACGATGGTCCCGAATCGTGGCCGTGTTTGTCGCAACCAAATCAATAGAGTTTGACGGACGCCCGTTCATTCTTGTTTCTCCATCGTCGTTGTCGTGTTAATATCTTCGGGTTTGTGTTTGCATGGCCTCGTCGTGAACACGGTATTTCTTGACTCGAATCGACTTATGGATCAACGAATGAATTTGATTTTCAAGTTCGCGTGTGTGGTTGTTGTGGCATTACTCTGCAGCGACGTGCATGCCCAGGAACCCGAGACTGGTGTGCGAACGGTCAACGGCTACAAAGGAATTTGGTTCACGTTGGGGCAATATTATGGCAAGGGCGAAGGCGACCAAGCCTATGGCAAAGTGTCACGCACACCGACGTTTCCCTATGGCGATAAATACTCGGGTGGCTTGGGAACGTACACCGCCAAACACACTCCTTTGGCAATCTATTGCAAGGACGTTGACAAGACCTTTTTTGTGTATGGAGGCACTACCGCAGCCAAAGATCGGCATCTGTTGTGCATGATTTCCTATTACGACCATAAAACCAACCAAGTGCCCCGTCCGGTAGTCGTGTACGACAAGAACGGAGTGGATGACCCTCATGACAACCCAAGTTTAGCGGTGGATCGCGTCGGCCACCTGTGGGTGTTTGTCAGCGGCCGAGGACGGGGACGCCCTGGGTTCAAGTTTCGCAGCCTACAGCCTTACAGCATTGATGGCTTCGAGCAAATCAGCGAAGAGGAAATGACCTACCCGCAACCGCATTATTTGGATCAGGAAGATTCGAAGCAGCAAGGTTTCTTGCATTTGTTCACCAAGTACACCGGGGTTCGCGAGTTGTATTTCGAGCGAAGCGTCGATGGAGTGACTTGGACTGAGGATGAAAAGTTGGTTGGGATTCGAGAACCAGGGCACAAGCAAGGCGGACACTATCAAACCAGTGCAACACTGGGGGGCAAAACGGGGACTTTCATGAATCGTCACCCCAACGGCAACGTCGATCAACGAACGGATCTTTACTACGTTCAAACCGAAGATATGGGCCGAAGTTGGACAACCGTCAGTGGCGACAAACTCTCCATCCCGCTGACCGAGCTTGAAAATCCAGCGAGGGTAATGGATTACGCGTCGCTAAGGCTAAACGTGTACTTAAAGGACATGGGGTTCGACGAAGATGGTTACCCCGTTGTGTTGTACGTCACCAGCCACGGGCACGAACCAGGGCCCCCCAATGGCCCTCGTTTCTTCTGTCTAACTCGCTGGGACGGGAAAGCGTGGCAGACCACGAAGATCTGTGAGACTGACCACAACTATGACATGGGCAGCTTGTACTTGGAAAAATCGACTTGGACAGTTCGAATTCCATCACTCGCAGGGCCGCAGCCGCATCACGGCGGCGGTGAAATGGTGAATTGGGTCACTTCGGATCGGGGAAACACATGGTTTTTGCAAAAAACGTTGACCCAATCCAGCCCGCGTAATCACAACTACGCGCGCCGCCCGATCAATGCGAAAAACCCGTTTTTTGTGTTCTGGGCTGACGGCGATCCGACTCGCTTGAGTGAGAGCCATCTCTATTTTTCAAATGCGAGCGGTGACACCGTTTGGCGTTTGCCTTACGAGATGACCGAACCGATGGCTCACCCCACAAGCGTCACCCCCTGAATGGTTTTCTCAGCGTTAGTTTTTGGCTTATTTTACGTGAGAAAACCACTTTAAATACAGATAATCACCGTTTTCGGCGCATTCGCGAACCTGACGTGGCGTCCGCCGCGTCCTTCTGGGGACTTGATTCCGCAATTCCAAATGCGAAAGATGTTGACGCTAAACATGAGTTTTTGAACACTACTTTTTCCGTGGTTTTTCAGCGATAGCCAAGTCTTTTTTTGAGTACGGAATCTGTGATTGGGCTTGTGGATGGCTAAATCGCCAGTACTCTTTAGAGGGGTTGTTTGGTGCAGGGAGCCGGGAAAAAGAGTCCAATTTGGATTTTCGGAAAACCGCAACAGACACCCTTTGCGGGGTTTTAGCTTGCCTTAAGTGGTATTCAAGGATAAAATCTCGACATCTAACACGGATAGGACAGGTTTCAAAGGATCTTATCATGACCTCAAACAGCACACTTCGCTTTACGCATCCCTGCCCACGTTGCGGACGACGTGTGGAAGTTCGCGCGTCATTATTGGGTTGTACCGTTGCATGCCAACACTGTCATGCCGAGTTCGTTGCCAGTGCAAGAACCGATAGTCCTCAAACGTTCGACCGGAGCTTAGACTTGCTTCAACGCGTCGAGAGTGCCCTACGCCGTGCTGAGCAAGAGTCGTCACTGAACCCGCAAAACAGCGCCATTTCTGAAACGGTCTAGTATTGCGGTCACCCGAAAATTTTGTCGGGTCACAGAAGCCCTGTTGCGGCGAAACGCTTGAATCTCAACTCAGGCGGTCACGAACCGGTAGAGACAAGTACGCTTGGGTCTTTTGACGGATGGATTGATTTGACGTGCGGCTTAATATCGCCCATTGGCATCACGCCAGCCACTGCTCCAGACGTTCCAGCGGTGTGGGTAGTGAGCAACTCTGAATAGCGGTCAACGCCATAGTCACGGTCGCATCGCCTCGAACAATGATGCCATCCCGATCGATACCGAAGGTGGCGGCTGGCAAATACACTTCGGCATATTGGGGCCCTCGGTCTATCCCCCCGATTTGTATCTTGGCGGATCTCGCCCCACTCGCGGGGCTTCCGAGTCGAACGTCAATTTCTTGGACACGGCTTGAGATGGAATCGATGCTAAGGTTCGATCGCCAAGCGGTGACGGCGCGATTCGTCGCCGCGGCATCCAACTGCAACACGACCGCTCGCCTCGTTTTATTGAGATGCCACAAAAGCTTGCTGAGCAATTCTGATGTTGCAGTTGCTTCGCTTCTCACAAAAGCGTCTCGCCCCAGGATTATGGCCAGGTAGTTCGCGGATCGGATCGCTTCGTTCGTATCTTTGCGTTTAGGATCTTGATGTTTAGGATCGAGGCGGAGAGATCGAAACAGTTCCGCCAAGGTTTCAGCTGCAAGTGATTCGCTGTGAATGCAGTTCTTTGTGTCGCCAGAAATTCGTTCTCGCAATCGTGGAGCTTCACTTTCGACATCGCCGATTATCCACACGACATCCGCATGGCTTCGAATGTCCCCCAAGGTGGCCGTCAGCGTTCCCTC
>CAXBHV010000287.1:0-7322 GCA_963974855.1 uncultured Rhodopirellula sp.
CGGCTTTGTTGCATGGTGATTCGACAAAACCGGCAATCGCGCCGACCGCCGTAGAGGCCACAACGTCGGACGCCGCCGAAATCCAAACCAACGTCATCGACGTCGCTGACCATCGGAACGCAGTAACCGCCCTAAAGGGCGGTTGCTGCGTTCTTTTTTAGCTATCAGACTCAAATTCAAACGAATATTGCCGCAGCAGTTACCAAGGTTCTGTCAATGCATCATCCAGCGAAATGGTTTCTATTCTGCTTCAGTGGGCCCTTCTAGCAGTCGGGACGCAACTACTTTTTGCAGCTCAGTCAAGATCTCAGGATAGGAAGAGGCCAAGTACCGGACGATGGGCGCATTGTCGAGTAACGATTTGAGGTATCCTACCGCGATGACTAGGTTTAAAACATTCTTTCCGTGGTCTTCGTCAATTTTCCTGAAGTCTTTTGAAAGCGAGTCCATTTCACGTTCCATGCGGGCCATATCGATCGACGAGAGCCCATTAATTTCGCGGGACGCTTCCTTGTCAATCAATTGTTCATTTGCCGTCGCTGCGACGAGGCACTTGGAATAGCTGTCAGAGAAATTGTTTGTCGCAGACATCAACTCTGCCATCTCGATTTGTCGCATTGGTTGGACCTTTCGTAACTGTGCGAAGGTTGCCGCGGTAGGCCTCTTTTCCTTCAGTAGCTCAACCGCCTCAGAGCAGATTCCAGCCAACATGTCGCGTTTCTTGCGAATCAAAGTGACATCGATGTCCAGTACTTCAGCAATTCGGGCCTCCGACACGCCACTCTTCACCGCCTTCATGATCATGAAATGCTCTTGGATTGCTGACACACGGCTTACTTTGTGATTGTAGGTGAACGCTTCGTCATCCAGAGCGACAAGACATTTGACCGTCTCGATTTCCAGTTCCGTTAGCACTTCATACCGGACATTTCCATCGAGCAACATAAACTTGCCAGCTTCGCCTTTTTGCGGGTGAACCACGAGCGGTTCAATCAAACCGACTTGTCGAATCGAAACGGCAATTTGTCGATACTTCACTGTCGCCTTTGCGCTCTTAGCAATTTTCCGCATCGGGAGGATGTCAGTCAACCGAATCTCGCGAACAGCACTCTCTCATGCCAGTTGAACTTTGGATTTCATGACAAACCCTTTCGATTGTATAATTCGGACGCAAGATACGCGGGCATCGTGTCCAGTCCTTCGGAACGCAGCAGGTCGAGGAATCTCTTGTCTTCGATCAATTGACGGATCGCCGACACGACGAAGAGTAACCGTGTCTCACAGAGTTTTGATTTTTGAACCACAAGCCGCTGCTTGTGTGATTCGGCTTGATAGGCTTGCAACAATTTTTTTCCCGACACAGCCGAATTCGTGCGTTTGGGGGCGCCTCGAAGTGATTTACCATCCGTCTGCCGTTTTTCGATCAGGCGGCGTGCGGCCAGCAATTTTTTTCCTCGCAGATCGTTTGATTCGTAAGCTTCCGTCAAAGCACGTTGAATGTCGTGGTCGTCTGCTACCGCAATCGTCACCGCCACGCTGACTGGGATCTGACCACGTTCAACTGCCATGACGAGACGCTCTTCGCCACGTTCGATTAGCTTCACGATGCCGCGAACATAGGAGACGTTGAGATCTGCCTTCTTGGCGATTTCAGCAAATGTGTAACCTTGTTCCTTTAGAGTTCCTATTTTGTGAACCATCTCCAGACACGACGGATTTCGCCGCGCGAGATTCTCGACGAGGCTCATTAGCAGAAGTTTTTCTTCCGGCACGTCGATCACGATTGCAGGGATCTCGCTTTCTCCGAGCTCCTCGAAAGCTTCGTATCGTCCCTGTCCGCACACCAACAAGTAGTCACCTTTCAATGAAGGCTTTGGCGTCACCGTGATAGGCTTCTTCAAGCCAATGTTGGCAATGCTATTGACAATTTGTCGATACTTCTTTTTTCCGCGGTCGCGTGGGTTCACAATGGTGATCTTTTCAAGTGGTATCAACACAATCTCCTTTTCTTCAGAACCGTTCATGCTGCCACCTCAATCTTTCGACGTTCAGACAACGACGCAAAATAGTCAAGGCTATCAAATTGGTAAGTGTCAAGGTAAACGCCATTGGATTCACACATGAGCAAACGCGGCGTTTGAATGTCCATGATCGGTAACAGGTAATAGTCGGTGACGTTCTCATTCGTCTCATCCATGCGAACAAGGATCGTTATGTCCGGCGCCACCTTCCGTTCGACGTTGATCATCCACCGAAGCGACCCACTCTTCGTTTGTCGACAACGAGACAAAACCATTGAAGCACTGTATTCGCCGTTGATCAGCAATAGGTCTGTGTCAACATCCTGAGTGACCGAGGCTCCGGCGGCTCCCAGTCTCGCTATCACGTCGCCAATCAGGTCCGGGTACATTTCCGGTTGGTAGCCTGCCAGTCGATAAGCTCTGATCAAACTGCCAAACCGAGTGCGATAGCTCGAAGAGGTTGGCGTATTGTCAGCCGCATCGATCAAACCGGCCGAAAGCGTTGGACTCTGTTCCAACAGCAACCGGAGGCAGGTAATCATTTCGTCATCGCTGTAGCACTTCGCTCGTTCACGAATGATTCCCTGAGCGGTATAAAACAATTCCTGGCTTACGACGGCCTCGAACGCACTGTCTTTTCGCACCCAATTTTCTGGTTCGTTGCAGACACGCCGTTGCTTTAACTTGAACGAAGTTCGGTTATAAACATTGTTGCCGATGTATTTCTCATTCGTCAGTAATTGACGGACGGTCCCCCTATTCCATGGTCGCCCAAGGTCAGTGGTGGTCCCCTCGGCATTAAGTCGGTCCGCGATTTGGCGTTCCCTTTGACCATCGACTACAAACATTTTGTAGACGCGATTCACAGTCTCGATCTCTTGTTCCGGCCCTTTCACTAAGATGACGCGGTCGGTTTGCAGACTCTTGTATTCACCGCGAGCAAGCTTAGACTTCGCCTCGCCAGATTGGTCGATCAGCATGCGGCGTAGACCGAAGCCTGCAGGGCCACCTTGTCGGTAACCGAGTTCTATTAGTCGGCATTGCCCTTGAAATACTTTGATTGACAGCTCGCGACTGTATTCGCCTGCCATCGCCCGCTTAACACTTTTGATAATAGTGGATGTTGGCCCGCCGTCATTTTCGAATTGCTCGGCACAGTAGTGCACCGAGATGCCTGCACGTTTACACAAGTATTCATAGTACGCGCTTTCATCGGCATCTTGAAACCGTCCCCACCGACTCACGTCGTAAACAAGAATGGCCTCGTAGTCTGCTGCTCCATTTTGTACGTCAGCGATCAGCTTCTGAAGTGAAATACGTCCCGAAACGCTAAGACCGCTTTTGCCTTCGTCGGCGTATGTCTTGACGATCTCAAAGTTGCGTTTCGCCGCATAATCTTGGATCACGTCATCTTGGTTGGCCGTCGAGTACTGCTGATGTTCTGTTGACATCCGAACGTATTGAGCAGCGCGGACCGGTTTGATGTCGGTTTTATCTTTGTCTGGGTGCATCGCCTTGGAACTCCTCGTTGGTGCCAAATTGAGGTGGATGGATCACATTAGCGAAATTGATCCCGCTAGTATGAAGAGCACCGGTTTGATAGCAGTTTGATTCCGGTTTGATCTGCGTTTGATTTCAAAAAAAATGGTCAAACCAGGATCAAACGGTAGTGACCTGGGTTGGTGCCATCGATTCTGTTTGCCAGGTCCGGCATTCCTTGGCAGGCAAGACGATCACGAACTCTTTTTGCAACACCACGAATACTCGAATGTTCACGTTCGTCGCCCCAAACGTCGTTGAGCAACACGCGGTACGAGATGAATTGATTCGGCGAGCGGGAGATGCGTTCAAAGAAACGAAATAACAGATTGTTGCCGAAAAAGCAGCGTTTTCCTTCCCATACCACGGAATGGCTCGAGGTTTCAATCAATTGATTTGGATAGCGGATAACAATCGGGAGCATGCGAGAGAATGGATCCAGTGGATCCGCTTCCAACTCCTCTGTCAGCAAGCGAATGGCTGTTTCGAGTTGGGCGACGGCTGCGGCGTGAGTGGTGGCTAGTGTAGCGAGAGCTTCACGAATGGCCTGCCTTCGATCCGTTTGCACAGTGTTGACTCCCGAATTTCCTAAAATGAAAAAACGAGATTTCCGTCAGAATTTTGAACTCGTTACGGTCCAGATTAGTTGGCAGGAAATAACAGCGATGAATCCATTGCGAGCTTGAGGTTGCGGTTCATTGCTCGCGAGCAAGTACCACCACGATGCAACTGCCGTCGCCGATGACGGTGATACCGGCTTTTCGCAGCGAGAAACTTGTCGATTGAGTTCACTGTGGCGAGTATATTTTGAGTTTCTCGGCGTTTGGTGAAATAGAACACGGTGCCTGCGCATCACTATTTTTGTGAAAGCGATATTTTACGCGAACCATTGTGACGCGAAAGCGTCTATCTCTCCGAACACACAAGTCACATTCACGCCACGAGCGAGTAAAGAGCTTTCTGATGTTATCAAGAACACAATCCAGTCGACTCGAACAGATACACGAAGGCAAAGCGTTCGGCGGGCAACCGTTGAATGATAAGGCCCCGGCGTATCCGCGTCTGATGTGACACTCGCTTTCATAAGCGAACGACTTCTTCATGAAGGCTCGGTGTCACGCACACACCTGAGCCTTTTTTCGTGTCCGCATCCAACGGGCAACGCCAACAACTAACCCAATTTGGGCTGGTAGCTGAGACGGTCTAGCGGCGGTCTGAAGAACCGCAGACGAGGATTCGAGCGTCTCCCGGTCCACTCACAAGGAAAATATGCGCCGACAGCAAATGCTGCGGCGATGGAAGCAACACAACATCGGATACAGGTGCAGATGGAAGCACGTCCGCTTTGGGAGCGGAAGGCTCTCGGTTCGACTCCGAGGTGTCCGATTTAATATCGTCTTTCGCTCCGCGAAAATAACGTAACTTTTGCGGAGCAAAAGGCGACAAACGGTAGTCGAGGGGTGGTCGCCCAAATCCGCCTGATACGCGGGTCGCGCTGAGTTCGATCCTCGGGGCTACCACTTTGGAAGTTTGAAGTCAGAAGAGTGAAGTGTGAAATGAGAATAAGTTTTCAAACTTCGAACTTCGCCCTTCAAACTTCCAAGGTCCTTATAAGGCGACAGAGCGCGGGGTCAACTCCCGCTGGCGCCGACTGAAGCGAAACAACGACGACAATACATGGGATTGTGGCAGACAAGGTAATGCATCGGACTCTTAATCCGAGCGATGTGAGTTCGATTCTCACCGATCCCACTTGAGACATTTTGAATTAAGCACTGATGGTCTAACGGCAAGACTCTTCCGTCGTAACGAGGTGATGCGGGTTCGATTCCGGCTCGGTGCTCTTGAGACGCTTCGGCGTTATTGATCTTTGACAATTTGGTAGTGATGCATTTTTGCGCCCATGGTGTAGTGGTAACCCATCTGCTTGCCATGCAGGAAATGCGAGTTCGATTCTCGCTGGGCGCTTTGCAAAATCCGGTGTGGCCCAATGGTAAGGCGGCTCCCTGTTAAGGAGACGAGTGATGGTTCGAGTCCATCCGCCGGAGCTCTTGTTTTCTCAGTAAACACGTGTCCTTGGCCGATCGGCAAAGGCGTCGGACTTCCAATCCGAGCAGGCGGGCTCGATTCCCGCAGGACACTCTTCCAAGATGCTCACGATGTCACTCGGGTGTCGGCTAACGGTAAGCCAGCTGCCTTTGAAGCAGTGGTATGTAGGTTCGATTCCTTCCGCCCGTGCTGTTGATGAAAGACCAAATGCCGGAGTAGCAGTTGTTGGTCGCTGCACCTCGCTCTGAACGAGGAGTTCATTGGTTCGATTCCAGTCTCCGGTGCTGTGGCCGTCCTGTATTGGTTTCAGGAACTTCGCTGTGAACGAAGTCCATGTCGGTTCAATTCCGATCGGTCACCTGACGCGAACATTTTCGGTGGCAATTTCCTCTGGGAAGGAAGCTTGATTGTCTATCAAGTCGCTGCGGGTTCGACTCCCGTTGCCATCGCTCTCAATTCGCCGCATTCGACTACTGGCTAGGTCGGCTGCTTCTCAGGCAGCAGGAAGGAGATCGAAACTCCTATGCGGTACTCGCTTCGATCGAAGCAACAAAACGGCGTGGTAGATTCTGATGGCAGAATCGTCTGGTTTTCATCCAGGAGTCCGCGGGTTCGATTCCCGCTCACGTCACTGCGTCGCGATCGCGATGCAACTACGGAAGTCACCCGGCCGGATGAGGACACTGTCTTGAAAACAGCTGCGGTGGAACCGTCGATGTGTTCGAGTGCAGAATCCACTTTGGGGCTTCCGCTTGTTCGATTGAATCATGGGAGCGTTTCCACACGGGAGACTGTAAATCTTCTGCCTTTAATTGTGTGGTAGTCGGCGAGAGGTGCGATTCCTTGCGTTCCCACTTTTGCAAACACACACGTCTCTGGTGTAACGGTAGCACTGCTGATTCCAAACCAGTTAGTCAGGGCGTCTCGAAGTTTGAAGAGTGAAGGGTGAAGTTTGAAACACCTGACGCGAACCATTTTCACTATTCACCCTTCACTCTTCTAACTTCCAAAGATGGTTCGATTCCATCCGGGATTACTGCCGGCGTCGCGGTGACGCTGGCCCGCAATTAACCAAGGAGAACGACGATGTCCAGAAACGTGAAGTACGTGCAATGTGCGATGAGACGCGACATCGCCGGCGGATCAGTGCGAACGACATCGTACATTCCGCAAGAGTTTGCGAAAGTCGGCCGCGTGCTGAGGCTCAAAGACGACAACGTAGGTTGGGTCGACGGTTGGGTGGTCGAGTGCGTCAGTGACGAGATCGTCGAAGGCGACCAACTCCCTGACTCCCACAAGGCGATCAAGAATCACCGCAAGTCGACGGGCGACAGTACGCCGCGACTCCGGGCGTAACACGTTGGCAGCCAAGGGAGGGACGCGGTCGGTCGCGTCCTTCCCAGCGGCACCAGCGATCAACGCCTAGATACGCCAACCGGCCGAGCGGCTCGCTTTAAACCCGAGTGTTTGCAGGTTCGACTCCTGCTCTGGGCACTGACAGAATTTTGAAGAGTGAAGGGTGACGTTTGAAACATCCGACGCGAACCATTTTTACTATTCACCCTTCACTCTTCTAACTTCATTCATGGGGCGCTCGTCCAACGGGAAGACGTCTGTTTTGCACGCAGAAAATTGGGGTTCGATTCCCCGGTGCTCCACTCGTACGGCTCGGTAGGCAATTGGCAGACCACCTTGGCTTAGAACCAGGGATGC
>CAXBHV010000288.1:0-7316 GCA_963974855.1 uncultured Rhodopirellula sp.
CAACCGTCCCTAACGAGGCGAAATTCTTATAAGCAAGCAAATCGGAGGTGCCGATCCTATCCCCAACCGTCGGGATACAATTTATCCACTTTCCGCCATTCTCGTTCTGGACACGCCAGTTGAAGCAGATAATGGTGCGGTAAAACAGCCCCCAAAAACGAGTCAAATGACGATCGTTGCCAATTGAAGACGAGCAGCAAATGCAAAACCGAGACGTGAGCCCCCGAGAAACGTGAGCTCTCGGGAAATCGGGCACTCTTCCCCTCTGCGAGACCGCCAGGCTGATGGGACGTGCGATTTAATACTTGTGATTTTAATCAGGGCTGAATGAATGTAGGGTGGGGCAAGTTCGCGAGGTAGCTGGTGGGTCGTCGCAAAACCGACGAACTCTACTCAACAACTGATTTTGATTCAAACCTTCAATTGCGAACGCCGACCCACCAGTCGCATGGTTTTGTTAAACCCACCCTACAATCAACTGGATGACCGCCGGGCCTATTAGAGCTAGCCCTTTAGGGCAACGCTGTGAAGCATTTTTTCTCATAGCGTTTGTGCTAATTTAGCGTAGCGGAAGTCGTCAAGACTTTCGTTTCCATGACGTATGCCCCCGAAACTCTTGACGAGTTCCGCTACAGGAAATGCTTCACAGCGTTGCCTTTTGAGCCATCTATCCGCGATCGCCCGCAGCAGGTGTGCTAAAGTTCACGCGACCAATCCCGCGTCCGAACTTCAGTAATCGCTTGCTCGCGTGTTTGCAATTCACCGTCAAGTTGTCGCTGCCTGAGATGCCGCAGTATCTCTGCGTAAACGGGACCTGCGGGAATATCCAACTGGGCCAGATCGCCACCGTTGAGCAGGGGAACCGGATCAAGCTGATCCTTGGATTGGGACAATGCCTGCTGAACGCGTTCGATTCCTTCGTGGCTGAGCTCGTCTGCGGCAGCGAGATCGATTGCGACATCCAATACAAATGTCACATCGCGATCGATCAAGATCGGTTGAATCTTTGACCAGGGCAATTTGTGTGCAATCACTAATTTTGGTGCTGCCAAAACCGCGGCCGTGATGATCCGAACCTCCTCGTTCGAAAGCTTCCAGCGGTCGGTGATCGCCGCAAGATCCGCGGACGGCTTTTTGCTGGCCAGCAAAAGAGTGGCAAGTGCAGTGGAGAAGGCACGGCGACGCTTCTTGACAAACAATCTCGCCACTCGCTGGCGATCCATGTGGCTTAATTCTGGCAAAACGTGATGTGTCAGCGACAGGCTGTCGAGATAATCCAGCCCGCTAAGGACGTGTTCCGATGCCATGCAGCGACGCATCTCGACCCCGATTCGCTCGCCGCTGACCACAATAATCTCGCCAGCCTTTTCACGAATCGCTGCCGCAGTTTCAGACTCGACTTGAAATCCAATCGTGGTCGCAAAGCGAACCGCACGCAGCATTCTCAGCTTGTCTTCGGCAAATCGATGGCGGGGGTCGCCGATCGTTCTCAGCAGCGAACGACCAAGATCTTCGCGTCCACCAACGTAATCGATGATTTGCGAAGTACTAGGATCGTAAAACAGCCCATTGATTGTGAAATCGCGTCGCATCGCATCTGCCGCCGCATTCCCAAAATGAACACTGTCAGGGCGTCGACCGTCCAGATAAACACCGTCACTGCGAAAAGTTGCGACTTCGGTCGGTTCGATTTTTTTAATGTTTCGCTGCGGCGCGTCGTCTTTTTCGCCAGACGCTGGTTTTTGAGACGTTGATTTCTGAGCCACAGCATCTCGTCGATCTGGCAACACGCCCATCACGCCAAAGCTAGCTCCGAACGCAAGCGTACGATTCTTGCCAAACACGTCGCGGATCGCATCGGGCGTCGCGTCGGTTGCCACGTCATAATCTTTGGGCGATTTCCCGAGCAGCGCGTCACGGACGCTGCCGCCTGCTAGGTACGCGGTGAAACCGGCACGACGCAGACGGTTGATGATTCGGATCGCTTCCTGGGCCGGATGGCTGGAAAAATCAAAGTCGAAACGGGTGCGAATGGGATTCAAAAAATCGACGTAATTTGGGGCACGGTAGTGACATCGAGCGATCAGCTGTCGACTCGACAAGACGGGCGATCGAAGCGTTCGCTGGTTAACTCCGATTGTGGCTCAAGCGATTCTTGGGTAAAAGCACGGTATGAGTCACTTCAAGCAAAGAATCGGAAAAAAGCGAGGTGTCGTGGGGGTGATCTTCCGCGACGAGAAATTGTTGATCATTCGCCGCTCGTTGACCGTCACGGCACCAGGAAAGCTATGCTTACCCGGCGGGACGATCGAAAAGGGAGAGAGCGAGGAGTTTGCGTTGGTTCGCGAAATGCAAGAAGAACTGACGATTGATGTAACGCCAGTACGATTGGTTTGGCGAAGCGTCACCCCGTGGGGGACCACGCTGGCGTGGTGGCTTTCCCATCTGGACTCTGACGCGACCCCGGTGCCCAACCCGGACGAAGTCGCTGAGTACCGCTGGATGAATAGCAGGGATATCTGCACAGAACGCGAGATGCTGCCGAGTTTGCCGGAATTCATCCAGGCGGTTCGAACACGCGAAGTCGAATTAGATTTCGCATTTTAGTTGCGGTCTGCCGAACGCCCGCCGGGATGAGTGGCAACGCGTGCGGGATTGCCTTCGCTGATCGACATTGCAATCCACCCTTCTCGCAATTCCAACTGGCTGATCTGCAACTTTTCTGCTGCGGGATGCGAAACCAACAATTCTGTGGTCAGCGGGAATCCATGATTCGGCGATAACACTTTATTGAAAATCGCACGGATCGGCAGTCGCTCTCGCATCGATAGGCTTGGTCCACTGATGCTGAGATGGCCATCGCGAACAAGCGTCGCCCGCAGTCCATCAACTTGGGGCACGTATGCCGCACGCACAACGAAGCGACGCAGATCAAACGTCTCACCGCGAGTCAGTCGCACAATCCGTAGCGTCAGCCAAAGCTTGCCGTCTTCGATTTCGACGGTGATCGGGCGGGTTTTAGCAAACTGGATCATGACATCGTTGGGGATGTCGTCGGGGACCACGGATCGATTTTGTCCGAACAGCATCATTCCTTCGCCGACCATGTCCGCGATGAAACGAGGTTGATCTCGCGGTACAAGCTGCTCGAGCGTGTTGTTCATCGCAGATTGATGGACCTGGACACTCATCAAGCTGTCACGCAGGGCGCGTGGGCGTGGGGTGTAGGCACCAAGCTGCCAATCACCCGCCAGTCGATAACGCGCCAATAAGCGGTCGTTGGTTGTTTGCATGTCGGCGACCTGTGGGTCAAGTTTCAATGCACCTAGCGGTCCGAGTACCATCTTGGACAAATTGCGAGACGAATCTTTGACCTCTTTGTCGATGCGTTGATCAATTTCCCCTCCCACTTGATCGCGAACTTTTTCTTGGGCGAGTCGGTTCGAGATCGGTTCGAGTGAATCGTAGCGTGAGGCGGCAATACTTCGCACAAGTGCACCGATCAGCGGCCAGTTGTCGTATTCGGTTTCGATTCCTTGCAATCGATTTTCGCCACGAACATCGACCCATGACTCGCCTAACTGGACTCCGTCGGGGGTAATTTCGATGGGAGTCGTCGCTTGAAAATCACTACCACCGTGCGTCCGCATTGCAACGGGGCCGCTGAAACCGACCGATTGCGTCTGTACATTCCCGGTGGTTTGCAAATCAATTTGCCAATGATTTGGTGAAGGCAGCAGTTTAATACTGAGGGCACTTTGCACATGGCTCATACCACGCACACGACTACCAAGCATCCGAGTGCGAACGGGGATCGTTTGCGGAGCGATCGTTGGCAGCATGCGTTGCAGCATTTGCTGGCTGATCGCCATCCGCACGTTTGCGTTTCGATAATAGGTGTCAATCGCTGTTGCGACTTCGACTGCGATGGGGTTGTCCGCATGGCGAAGCGTTTGAACGGCCTCGGCGATTTCGACCGATACGGTATCAATCTCGTTGGATTCTTGGTGCTCGATCTGATTTAACAAACTCGCGTAGTCCACCGCACCGCGAGTCCAGGGGCGTACGACGACGGCAAGCTGCTCGATTGCATCGTTGCTAAGCCAATCACGATGCTCGGGGTGCAAACCGTGCCAGCGCAAGCGGGCAAGGAAACGTTTTGCCAACATCGCACGATCGTCTTTGGAAATTCCCGTTGCTGCGTTTTCGATCGCGTCTAGCAGCAGAAATTGACTCCATCCTTCCGCATCGCCAGTCTCGTCAAGAATCTGGCGCACTTTGGCAACATAGGCACTGGCGTCGACTTCACTGTCGATTCCATGACGCGAACTGAGGGTTTGTGTGTCTCCCGTTTGTGTTAATTGCCAAATCGGTTTCCATACCGCTACACGTCGTTCGATTGCGAAACAGGCGTAAAGGAATCGGATTTGGATCTCACGCGTCGCCATCGCTTCGGCGGTCGCGCGGCCGTGTTTGCGGAGTACATCGAGTTCCTCGATCAGCTGACCAGCTCGCGAAACACCGAGACGCGGTTGAGTACGCAATTCACCCAGCACCGCCTGGACACGCTGCGTCCAATGATCCACCTCGGCCATCTCTTCTTGGCGTCGCGTCGTTCCAACATCGTACGATTTGAAATCCGCCTCGGAGTCGGAGTTTGCAAATTCAGCCAACAGATTCAACTGTTGATCGAGACGGCTTGTTACGGGCCAGCCAGCGGGACTCAGCTGGTGTGATCGACGACTCGCTTGAAAGATCGCTCCAGCGTCTTGCGATGATACCGTATCATCCGAGACGATGGCTTTGGAAATGACCTCCGGAGTGCGGGGGTCCAAACTGGATTGGGGGCTAACCTTTGACAGCACCGAAATTGATTTTGGTAAAATCGATTCGCGTGCACTTGGGTTGGCAGTAAGATCAATCGACGGTGAGCGTGTCGGTAAAGCGACGTTCAGCGAGACTTCATTCCCACTGACGCGAGAATAGTCAACACTGGGACTGAGGATCGCAATTTCATCATAAGATTTTGCGAGCGACGATTCGTCATCGATCATCGCGTTGTCATGCCCTGCCAACTCGTGCTGTTCGTCGCGAACTGGTGCGACTAAACGACCTGCGGGGGCCGCCGTTACCGTATTTGCATTTGCCTCAGGCTGTTTGGAAGTCTTCATTTGCTCTGCGATTGCGGCAACCGTGGGTTTCCCATGCACTTGCTCATTACGATTGACGGTGATCTGAGTCTCGTTCGCGTTTGCGATAACTGTGTTGGACGCCCCGAGCAGCAAGCTGCCTCGCATTTGGTCTTCATCGACTGCCGACTCGAAAGCAAACGCATCAAAACGATTTGCGGCTGCGATGCTAAGTTCAGCATCCAAATTCTCGGGAACGGCCGGGATGGGGGCTTCGACCTCTTCGGGCAATTCTGTGGGCTGGTCGCTGGTTGCGATCGAGGCCGATGGCGAGATCAGCTCACGTTCAAGTCGAATCGGCATCCGCATTCCGCGTGAACCATGCTCGGTACGTTCGACGAGGTTCACGTCGACAACCGGAGGTTCAATATGCTCGTGCAATACGCTAACTTCGATGGTGGCAGAATCATCTTCTGAGCGTGAAACTGGTTTGGCGGTTGGCAGCACCGACACCGTCGAAACGACTGGTTTTTGACGTTTCGGCTCGGTGACGGATCGTCCGGGTGGCGAGTCTTGATGCCGCTGTGGTGTTTCAAACGCGATGAACGAGGGGTTGTTTGTCCCAAACCACGAGACCGCTACAACGACCAACGAGGCTAGCAAGGGCCAGAAAACCAACGATCTTTTGACGTCTTTACGCATCCCGATCTCATCTCAAATTAGCTTGAAAAGTTAACAAAACGGCCGTTTTTCGGGTGGTTGCCGACCATGGCAATTCTCTCTGGCCGTTGTAGACTAGCATCGGCGATATAACCGTCTCAGTTCACAAAGGACTTACGATCGCTAAAAAAAGGCGAGAAGTCGCCAGTCCCCCCAACCCGCACGAGCGGTTTTTATGTACCATTTTGCGAATCAAAGTTCGTGTTGGCTGAGCGACCGAAAGTTGCTATCAGTAGCCTAAACGCTGTCCGTTTACTCTCGCTTCTCTAAACACGTCTCTGCGAAATGACCGAAATCACTGGGAAAGTCTACGTCGCTGGCCATCGCGGTATGGTGGGCTCGGCGGTCTGCCGCCGATTGGCAAGCGAGGCTAATTGCGACGTCTTAACCGCTTCTCGTGACGCGTTGGATCTGACCAACCAAAGCTCGGTCGAGGATTTTTTTGCTCAACATCGACCCGACGCCGTCATTTTCGCGGCAGCCAAAGTCGGCGGAGTGCTCGCAAACGACACTTATCCTGTCGAGTTTCTTGGCGATAACCTGTTGATGTCCACCTTTGCCATCAACGCGGCCTACGCGACGGGTGTCAAACGATTCCTGTTTCTCGGCAGCACGTGCATCTACCCTCGTGATTGCCCGCAACCGATTCAGGAAGAAGCACTGCTGACCGGCCCTCTGGAAAAAACCAACGAAGCGTACGCATTGGCGAAAATCGCCGGATTGAAGCTTTGCCAATTTTATCGGCGACAACACGGTGTGATGTTTCACAGTGCGATGCCCACTAATTTGTATGGCCCTGGCGACAACTATCACCCCGAGCACAGTCATGTGTTGCCGGCACTGTTGCGACGATTCCATGAAGCCAAAAACGAGAATCTCGACAGCGTCACCATTTGGGGTACCGGCACTCCTCGACGCGAATTCCTTTATGTCGATGACTTGGCCGACGCCTTGACATTTCTAATGGCACAAGACAACCCTCCCGATTGGGCGAACGTTGGCACCGGTGTCGATTTGTCGATCCTGGAACTTTCGCACCTCGTGGCAAAAACCGTTGGCTACAAGGGCGACATCAAAACGGACCCATCCAAGCCGGATGGCACCCCTATCAAGTGCAGTGATGTTTCGCGGCTAAACGGCATGGGGTGGAAACACAAAGTTGAACTCGCCCACGGATTAAAAAGAACGTACGATCACTTCTTAAACGAAGTGGAATCGGGACAAATGCGTTCGGTCTAGATTCGTTTTATTTACATACTCAAACACGTTACCTCCTTTTCGCAACACAAACAATTCTCCGATATTGACATGACCAAAAACGCATTGATCACCGGAATCACTGGACAAGACGGCAGCTACCTCGCGGAACTGTTGCTCGAAAAAGGCTACACCGTACACGGCCTTGTCCGTCGTAGCAGTACTTTTTCAACCGAGCGAATTGAGCATATCTATCAAGATGTTCACGAA
>CAXBHV010000289.1:0-7313 GCA_963974855.1 uncultured Rhodopirellula sp.
TACAACTCGCTACCCGGCACCACGCGACAAGAATTGTTGGCGATGGCCGGTGCGCTCTTGTTCCGCGATGACCAAATTCAAAAGAAGGTCAAAGTGCTCAGTGGGGGTGAGCGTGCGAGACTCTGTATGGCTGGACTGCTACTGAGTAACTCGAACGTTCTGGTGCTCGACGAGCCAGGTAACCACTTGGATGTCGAAACGGTCGAGGCGCTTGCCGGAGCACTCGAGCTGTATCAGGGCACGGTCGTGTTTACCAGCCACGATCGTCACTTTATGCGGCGTGTGGCGACCTGTGTGATCGAAGTGCGGGACGGCAGTGTGAAAAATCACTTTGGCGATTACGACAGCTACCTGGCCGCAATCGAAAAAGAGGTCGACGACAGCGAAGTCGCACGCGGTAAAACTCCAGTATCCAGCAACGACAAGCCTGGCAAGGGAGGTGGCGGGGATCATCGTCAGGGGCAGCGGGATCAACGCAAAGCAGAGAAAGAGCTGAAAAACGTCGAGAAGAAGATCGCCCGATTGGACGACGAGAAGCGACAGCTGAACGATCAACTCTTGACCGAGACCAATGCCGATGCTGCAGTCAAACTTCACAACCAGATCAAAGCACTGGAGGTCGAGCTCTCTGAAGCCGAAGAACGCTGGGTCGAGCTCAGTGCGGATCAAGAGTGGTAAATAAGGTGTGAGGGGCCCGTCCTTGTCTTATTTGATGCAACAGGGGTCGGGTTGTAGCGGTGTTATCACTTGTATTGCCCCTTGCCGTCTTGGCGGACGTCTGTGCGCTGAAATACCGATTGAACCATTAGTAACCGAACTAGTCGGTTCTTGGAAATGGTACCACTCGCCAGGATGTGCTTCTGATGTTGCTGCGTTTCGCTCTCGTTTGTTGTTCGTTGGGTGGTCTAGCTTCCGTGGCGAAGGCCGACAATTTTGATCGTCGCGCGCTCGCCGACAAGCACGCTCCGGCAGGGATCATGGGGGCTCACCTTCATGACAAAGGCGAGTGGATGGTCGAGTACAAGTACATGAACATGTACATGGAAGACAACCGCATTGGCGAAAACGAAGTTTCCGATTCAACGGCACTGGGAACCGCAACGCCTGTCGGACCACCGGGACCCGGAATCACGGTCGACGGCGTCACCACCAATCGTGGCGCAACTCCGACTCAGATGACGATGGAAATGCACATGGCACACATCATGTATGGTGCATCTGACGATGTGTCGCTGTACACGATGGCGATGTTGCCGAGCATCACGATGGACCACACGCGGGCAAACTATACCGATTTTACCACTCATAACAGTGGCTTCGGCGACATGGCCTTTGGTGCACTGCTGAGAGTTTACAGCGATGAATGCCAAGATTGGATTTTTAACCTCGGTTGCTCGGTTCCTACCGGCGATATCTTTCGCGAGACCTCGACTCCCACCGGGTCGCCGACGGCATTTCCGTACCCGATGCGTTTAGGCAGCGGTACGTTCAACGCACGTCCTGGTTTGACCTACCGTCGCTTTCACGACTGGTACAGCTGGGGAGCCCAATTTCAAACCGATTTGCCGATCGGAAAGAACTATCGCGGCTACAGCGTTGGCGACGAATTTCGCTTCAACAGTTGGACCAGCGTGCTGCTGACCGACAATTTTTCGGTCTCGTTGCGTGGCGAGCACCTGTGGCAGACCGAATACGATGGGCATGACCCTGCCGCCAACGGCACGTTGATCAGCACGAATGTGGAGCAGTTCCGCGGTGGCTATTGGTACAACCTCGGTCTGGGGGCTCAGTATCTCTACAACGGCCATTATTTGAACGCGGAGTTTGTGCCCACAATTAGCCAAGACCTGAACGGAATCCAGCTCGAAACCGATTACGCCTTCATCGCGAGCTGGTCCAAATCGTACTAAGCAGGCGAGCGAAGTCAGCAAGTTGAATAGCTGGAATTCGGCTGCCCCCGCAGCAGGTTTGCGGGGGGCGATTCGCTTCACAGCGATATCTTTGTAAAGTGGAGGTTCAGAGAGCGAGGATATGCGTCCTTGCTCGGTGTCGCGACTCCCTTTCCTCTTCGCTCGACTTTCATGGTTGCTCCGCTAAAAATCGGTGATCTCGTCATCGATCCGCCTATTCTGCAAGCTCCGATGGCGGGATTCACGAATGCTGCGTTTCGCCAAATCGTTCGCGATTTTGGCGGCGCAGGACTGTTGGCCACCGAAATGGTCAATGCTCGCGGTTTCGTGTGGATGGATGAAAACGAGGCCGAACATCCCGATCGATTGTGGGGGGTGGCCGAAGAAGCTCGGCCGCTGGCGGTCCAAATCTGGGATAACGACCCCGAAACCATGGCCAAGGTCGGCAAACGATTGGCCGAAGAGTACCAAGTCAGCGTCGTTGACATCAACTTTGGATGTCCCGTTCGTCAAGTGACGCAGAAGGCGCATAGCGGTAGCTATCTGCTGCGTGATCCTCGCCGGATGTTTGATATCATCAGCCAGTTGGTGAAAGCATGCAGTCCGACTCCGGTCACCGCCAAGATTCGGCTTGGCTGCACTCGCGACAACGTCAACTGCAACGATGTCGCCAAAGTGGTTGAAGAAGCCGGAGCGGCGGCGCTGACGGTCCACGGCCGGACCGCGCAAGACATGTTCCGTGGCAATGCGGATTGGGAAAAGATCAGCGAGATCAAAAGTCGCTTGAAGTCAATTCCGCTGATCGGAAACGGGGATCTTGATTCCGCCGAAAAGGTTGTGGCGGCGTTTGAGAAATACAACGTCGACGGCGTGATGATCGCGCGAGCTTGTCTCGGGCGACCTTGGTTGTTTTCGCAAGCTGCCGCGGCGCTACGGGGTGAACCGATTCCTGCGGAACCCACGATGACCCAGCAACGTGACGTGATGCTGAAGCACTATCAATTGGTGGTCGATCGATTTGGCGAAGAGAAGGGCACCGTGCTGATGCGAAAGTACGCGTGCTGCTACGCACAAGGTAAGCCGGGAGCCCGACATTTCCGCTCGGGGGTCGCTAAAGTATCGACGCCCGAAGAATTTCACCGGATCGTCGATGAGCATTTTCCCGTCGAAGCACCGACGGCTTAGCCGTTGCCCAGCCCGTTTGTAGGCGGCACCAACGAACTCGACGCCATCTATCTCCGTCGCAATTGATTGACGTAACTCGGGAACATTCGCATGTCGCTGGGCAATTCGCCCGGGCCGACAATCAGCGGTCCTTTCTCCGCCGGCGGATACAGCCCGTGGCTGCCACGCACTAGCGCTGCGTCCAATGGGATCACGTCCATTGAGTAGCGAAAGCCTAGCTTCTTTCGCACCACTTTTCGGATCGCACGAAACTTGCTGGTCATAAACAATTCGCAGGGGTCGTAGCCCGGTTTGCGATGGATGTCGACGGTGCGAGCAAAGTCGGGGGCATCGTGATCATCGAGCCAGTAGTAATACGCAAACCATGCGTTGGGTTTCGCCAGTGCGATCAGTTCGCCGCTGCGTGGATGATCGAGCTCGATCTCTGCCGGATCGACCACGCGATCGATGCCGGCGACCGATTCCAGTTTGGCTTTGACTTCGGGAATCAACTCGGGGCGTGCGACATAGACGTGAGCCAGTTGGTGATCGCAAACCGCAAACGCATCACACTCGCCGGGGATCATCATTTCGCCAAACGGTCCGTTGCGAACGCTGAGCCAGCCCTCGGAGCGTAATTCGCGATTGATCATCACCGGTTGGTCCACGGGAACCAATCCATACTCGGAAACGACCACCACTTGCGCGTCGATCGCCGCGGCAGCGTCGATGACCGTTTTCGCACAGGCGTCGACTTCACGAACACGTTGGACGTCGTGATCCGAGTAACGCTGAAAATCGTAATCCAGATGCGGCAGATAGACCATCGTCAATTCAGGCTGCTTCTGCTGCATCACCATCGCCGTGGCATCGGCAATCCAGCGGGTGCAGGGCAATCCCGCATTGGGGCCCCAAAACGTAAAGAATGGAAACGGCCCCAGCTTTGCCGTCAGATCGCAATCGGTGTGGTCCAGGATGTCAAAGACTTTGGATCCGTCGCATCCGTAGTGCGGTTTGGGTGTGGCACTGTAGCGAACCCCCGATGACTGGTTAAACCACCAAAACATCTTTGCCGTTTCGACGCCGTCGTAGAACTTGGGGCCTTGAACCAGCGAGTTGGCTTGTTGCCAAAATCGCACTTCTTGCGTGTCTCGGTAATACCATCCGTTGCCGACGATGCCATGGTCACGCGGAGCGAGTCCCGTCAACATTGTCGCTTGCGAGGTCGCCGTGACCGCTGGCAGTGGGCTTTTCCAAGGGGACGCGTTTCCGATTGCCGCGATGTTCGGGGCGTGCGGCAGCAGTTCGGGCGTCAATCCGACAACGTTGATAATGCAAACGCGATTCATGAGGGATCCTTCCGTGAGTCGCCTATTTAATTCTTTGCAAATCGCCGTTTTGGTACTTCTTCCAGTACGAATCAAGTTGGCGTTTCACCACACTGCTCATCAAGAAGACGCCCAGCAGGTTGGGGAAACTCATCCCCAGGATCATCAGGTCACTGAAAGCCAAAATGTTGCCTCGCGTGACAATCGAGCCGAGGACCGTGAATGAGAGAAAGAGGATCTTGTAGATGATTGAAGTGCGAACGCCAAACAATTGGACCCAGCAGCGTTCGCCATAGTACGACCAACTGATGCAGGTGGAGTAGGCAAACAGCACGACAGCAGCGAACAACACGTAGCGAAACCAATCGTGGCCGCCGACAACAAACGCTTCGAGAGTGAGTCGGGCTCCTTGATCGCTCGCGATCACCTCTTGCATGTTTGGAGCTTCGTAAACGCCCGTAACAACGACAACCAACGCGGTGATGGTGCAGACCATGACGGTGTCGATAAACGGTTCTAAAAGAGCCACGATTCCTTCGCTGACCGGTTCGTCGGTCTTGGCGGCGGAGTGAGCGATGGCGGCGGATCCAATCCCTGCTTCATTGCTGAATACGGCTCGTTTGATGCCAATCACAAGGACGCCCAGAAAAGCTCCCCAACCCGCTTGCAGCGAAAACGCTTCGCTGACAATTGTGCCGATTGCCGCAGGGACCTCGGATGCATTAATCGCCAGAATGTAGAGAGCTGCCAGAACATAGGCAGTGCACATGATCGGCACGATCTTGCCTGCCACCGCAGCGATACTTTTGATGCCTCCGATGATCACGACGCCGACGGCGACCGCCATGATGACGCCATAAATCCAAGGTTGGGTTTGCAAAATATCCACATCGTCACGAATCACTTCGAGGGATTGGCCGACTTGAAACGAGTTTCCGCCGCCGAAACTTGCACAGATACAAAGTAGTGCGAATACCACTGCCAACACGCGACCGAGCCCCGGAAAGCCAATGTCCTTGAGGCCGTAACGCAAATATCGCATCGGGCCGCCCAGCACATGTCCGTCTGCGTCGGTGACTCGATAGAGTTGGCCGAGTGTGCATTCCGTAAACTTGGCGGTCATTCCCAAGATCCCTACCAGAATGATCCAGACGGTCGCACCCGGACCGCCTGTTCCAATCGCGATCGCGACACCCGCGATATTGCCAAGTCCAACCGTGGCTGAAAGCGCCGCAGCGAGAGCTTGAAAGTGGGTCACTTCGCCCGGTTCGTCGGGCGAGTCATAGACGCCGCGCACCAGATCGAGTGCGTGTCGGAAGCCTCGAAAGTTGATAAAACGCATTCGCAACGTCAAAAAGACGCCGCCGGCGAACAGCCACACCACAACAAATGGAATACTGACACCAAATCGATCCTTCGTGCCAAAGTCATAAAAAATCACGTAGGCAGCGTTGTCGACGACATATTTGCCAAACGCGGCATCGACTTTCTGCATCCATGTCGGTTCAGCAGAGTCGCTAGATTCTTTCGCGGGTGTCTCGCCATCCTTTGCTGACTGGATTTCGCCGGTTTCGGTCGTGACCTCCGCCGGTTCCACCTCAGCATTTTTCAAACCGGCTTCTGCAACTACCTCTGCTTGTGAGGTGGTTGAATCTTGCCCCATCGCAACGTACGGGCAACTGAATGCACATAACGCAATCGCAACGCAGACAAGCAGGGGGAGCAACCTGACCGACGAAGCGAAGGACGTAGGAAGGAGGGCGAGTTTTGTTTTTGGCATCGATAATGACTCGTGGAAAAACGTAAGCGAGGGCGCGGACGCGTATCAAACCAAGCGTAATCGAACACTCGATGTAGCGCACCGCGAGCGATATCGTAACAAATTTTGTGACTTTGTGATTTCGATCGCTGCGTTAGCTAAGATTCGGAGAAACACTTACCTGCTTTAGTGGTTCGACGTACTGCGTTTGCCAATCGAAGATTTGGGACGAACGTAACGCGACAACAAGCGGAGGATCGTCCCCGCCGTTCGCCAGGTAAATGCCACCCGTGGTTGCTTGACGGCACACCAGCCGATTTTGCTGGCAGCTACCAGAGGGGACGAGTCTCGGTCATCGAGTTGCTCGACAAGCCAATCATTCCAAGGGGTTCGCAATCGTCCCAGTCGCGACGCCTTGGCGAGTGGGGTGCCAAGCGAAGCTTCCAATTTGTCACGGATCCGTTCGGATTCTTGCAGGAAACGATTGGCCGCTTCATCTTGCTTAGCAAACTCAACGACCGTTTTTGATTCCGGGTGCAGCCGGAAACGGGCGCCGACACTCGCTGAGTAATGCACGTTGGGGTGCTCGGCGAGATAACGAATCAGCAGGTCCCAGTCAAAGCCATAGTTCAAATTACGGTCAATCCCGCCGCAATCTTGAATATACTTTGTGCGAAACCAAAGTCCGGGTTGGCTAAATGAATAGCGATCGGCACGCAGCATCGCTGTGGCGGACAAGTCGTGGTTACGCATTTGGTAGGACTTCACATCGTCGCCGAACACTTCGACAGAGAATGTGTACAGATCCACTTCGGGGCGGCAGCCTGACGCGAGTTCCCAAAGCGTGCCGGGCATCAGCAGGTCATCCGAGTTGATCCAGTTGAAAAAGTCGCCCTCGGCGAGCGCAAGTCCTTTTGCGATCGCGTCCGATTGTCCCTCGTCGGGTTCACGGATGACTACCGATAGATGTTCGCTGTACCTATCCAGGATGGCGTGACTTTGGTCCGTGCTGCCCCCATCGACGACGATGTACTGTAGATTCGGATAATCTTGAAGCAGCACCGAACGAATCGTTTCCTCTAGAAAATTTCCCTGGTTGTAGCTCGGCGTAACAACGGTAATGCAAGGAAATTTGGTGAGCTCCGAAGCAGG
>CAXBHV010000290.1:0-7310 GCA_963974855.1 uncultured Rhodopirellula sp.
GGAGCCCACGAAGGGATCGACAACATCGCCGCCTATTGGATTCCAGATGAGAAACCGACGCTCGATACGCCACTAGAACTGAATTACCAAGTATCCTTCTTCCCCGGCGATCGCAGTGACCAAACCGAGGTTGCGCGGGCGACCTATTTCGATGTGCAGCGGCAAGATGGATTCATCGCTATGGATATCCGCTTTGCCGGAGAAGCGAATGCGACGCGAAAGATGAAAACCGTCAACGTCGATGTTGCAACCATTCGCGGCGAAGTTGTTTCGGCATCCGCAAACCGCACCGATACCGGCGACTGGATCGCTCATCTTCTCGTGCGACCAACCGAGGATGCCCCAGTGGAACTAAGCGTCACACTGATGGATGCCAAACCTGGTGTAAAGCGAAGACTGTCAGAACGCTTTGTCTATCTCTGTCCCGATGGAGAACCGACGTTTAAGTATCCGCAGGTATATACGCGAAAGGAATAAGTGGATTGCGTTTGTTAGGTTAGGCACAGCAATTGCGTCGTACAGGATGGGTACAGTGAGGATACGTGGCGATTGGTCGACTTCCGCCCCGCACGCATCCCAGCCCAATACCAGCAACAGGGACGCAAATAATGTCAACCCATACAGCAACTTCAAATAACCGACTAAACAATTCGGAATCGAACGCACAATCCACAACCGACCCGTGGGAACAGGTTTTCACCGCGATCAACATCCGTTGGCCGCAAATCAATCAAAACGAACTAAAACAGTGCGATCGATCGGTGGATGGTTTGACCGAATTTATCGCCTCGCGAGTGGAAACTCAGCGGGACGAAATTGAATCGGTTGTCACCGAATTTGCTCCAACCAGCGACTCGCCGCTTCGATCGTTCGTCGATCAAGCTCATCGTGCTGGCGAACAAGTCAGCAATTCGGTGCATTCTGCGGTCGAGCGGGTGCAGTACGAAATGGACGAATTGCCCGTCAAAACTTCGCTCACCAACCTTGCGATCGGCTTCGGGCTAGGCGTACTGGCTACCACGCTGTACTTCAACTCGCGTCGCCAACAAACGGCTTGGCAACAAATCCGATCCAATCGCTTGTTTCAGTAAACTAACCATTCAATCGACTCTTTAAGGAACTCAATAATGATTGCCCTTCGATACCTTAGTCTTGCTGCCGTGGTTGCTACGTTGACGTGGACCGCCGACCCCACCACGGCAGATGCTCAAATCGTTGTTCAATACGGCAACTCGGGATCGTACTACCAACGTGGCTATCCGACGTACTCTCAACCGTCGTACTCGGCCCAGCGTTATCCGAGTCAATCGTATAGCCAGCCCTATTCGTACTCGGTCCCCTCGTATAACTACCGGCAATCGACGCCTCAGTATTATGCGCCGAACCAGCGTTATAGCAGTGGCTATCGCTGCAGCAATTCACTGCCGTATCAATCGTATAGCCCGACCAATAACGGAGGTTACTACAACAATGGCTCGTACTACGGAAACAATGTGTACGGAAACGGCTACTACGGAACTCCGTCGCAGCAGCGTGGTGCAGCCATTGGCGGCGCGATCGGGGATGCCATCGGTGGACAGCGTGCTGGTAACATTGGTGCCGCGATTGGCAGTGCGATCGGCAACGAATAATGTGGGATAGGCTTTTAGCCTGTCATCCGCCAAGGCTCTCATAGCCACAACTGCCCAATCAGAATCAGGCCTGATGAAAAACCAGGCCTGATTTCGTTTTTCGACTGCCCAAACGTTTACGCCTGTCCAAACTCTGGGCCAACAAACATCCGAATGGCTCCGGGGATACATTCGAACTCGACCGGTTCTTCATCCACCACTTCGCCATCGAGCGTGAATCGCATCGGCGGATCAGAATAAAGTTTCAGCCGACGTGCTTGTCGGTAGATAACTTGTTCGCACTCGAGAAAATTGCCTAGCAGATTGCCGGCGACGATTTCGACCATGTCCATCACATCGCCGTCTTTGATCAGCACCACGTCCAGCAGGCCATCGACCGGCGAGGCTGCGGGAGCGACTTCGATTCGTCCTGCGTTCGTTTTTCCATTGGCAACGAGCACGGCCCAACTATCAAAATCACCAATTCGCTGGCCATCCATATCCGCATTGACGCGAAAGCTTTTCATATCCGCCAACACGCCGACGGCACCACGCAGGTAACTGAACGCACCCCAGCGTGATTTGATGTCGTCGGTCAGTTCTTCGGAAACGCGGACGCAGTTACCGCCCGCCGCGACATTGGCGTAGTAACGCTTGAATCCGCTGCCGGTGATTCGGACTACATCCATCGGAATCGGCTGGCTATCGCGGAACAACGCGACCGCCTCTTCGATCTCATCCGGAATGGCGAGCGTACCGGCAAAGTCATTGGCAGTCCCCAGCGGAATGACCGCCATGCTGGGCCGGCGAGCACTATCAATTCCCATCAACGCGTTGACGACGGCATTGACGGTGCCATCGCCGCCTGCGGCGAATACGATGTCACACTCACATTCGAGTTGCTTTTGGATCGTTTCCCGCAAATCCACGTCGCGGGTCATTTGCACCCACGTGGTCGTTGCGGACGGCAACGCCTTGCGAAGCCGTTCGACTTGCTCAGCCTTGCCAGAGCCGCGGTTCCAGAAAACGAGATTAGTCATGGTTCGCTTTTAGACACCTTTATGATTTTTTAACGAAACCTGTGAGTTATTCCACTGACTCTACCCTATACCTCCGTTCCCTTACTGCATTTCTTGCGCCTGCGGATCGCATGGCCCTGATGAAACTTGACAACATCGATTACATGTTTCCAAGCATGATTCTCAGGGAGCCCCCCAATCTGCTAGAATAAAAAAAACATTTCACCACACGATCCCAATCAGGGCCGACCCATGAGTTCGTTAGATCAACTAAAAAAACATACCGTCGTGGTTGCTGACACCGGCGATATTGATGCGATCGCCAAGCACAAACCGCAAGACGCGACGACGAATCCGTCCTTGCTGTACAAAGCGGCTCAGATGCCACAATACCAATCCTTGGTCGATGAAGCGATTGCTTACGGCCAATCCAAGTCCAGCAGCGAAGAAGGGCTGCTCGACGCCATCATCGACAAACTGTCGGTCACCTTCGGCTGCCGAATCCTGGAATTAATCCCAGGCCGCGTCTCGACCGAAGTCGATGCGCGACTGAGCTTCGATACCGACGGAACAATCAACAAAGCACGCGAACTGATCGAATTGTACAAAGAAGCAGGAATTTCGAAGGACCGCATTCTGATCAAGATGGCGAGCACTTGGGAAGGCGTCCGCGCCGCCGAGCAGCTCGAAAAAGAAGGCATTCACTGCAATCTGACTTTGCTGTTCGGATTCGGCCAAGCGATCGCGTGTGCCGAAGCCGGGGTGACTTTGATCAGCCCGTTTGTGGGTCGCATCTACGACTGGTACAAGAACAAGCGAGGTGTCGATTCGATTGCTGTGTCCGAAGATCCGGGTGTGGAATCGGTCACGACGATTTTCAACTACTACAAAAAGCACGGCTACAAGACCGAGGTGATGGGAGCAAGCTTCCGCACCAAGGAACAAGTGATGGCACTTTGCGGCAGCGACTTGTTGACGATCTCGCCCGATTTGCTCGGCCAGCTTGCCGACATCGACGTCGATGTTCCCAAAGCATTGGATGCCGATGCGGCAGCCAAGATGGACATCGAAAAAATCGAGATGAACGAAGCGACATTCCGCTGGATGTTAAACGAAGACGCAATGGCGACTGAAAAGTTGGCCGAAGGCATCCGCGGATTCGCAGCCGACCTGGACAAATTGCGAAGCTACCTCGCCCAGCGAATGGAAACCGCCTCGGTGTGAGTTGGTGTGTTTTTTCTTCGTAGCGAAACTCGCCAAGAGTTTTGGGCGATCATCCGGAAGAAAGTTGAAACTCTCGTTACTCACTGGTGAGATGTTTCGGGTCTGGAACACGAAAGCAAAGGGTGCGTTTCAGAAATGCAACCGTTCGCCAAAGTTCCTCCCAACCGTCTCTTTGAAACAATCGCATCTGAGGATAGCCGGGGATTAAACAACCGGTATAGGGATAGCTCGCAAACCCGTCGATAGGCACCAAACCCTTTCGTTCGGGATTGCGAGCAATGTATTCTATCACAGCCTCGACCTTGGGATGCTCCCGCTCATCGTCGCGAAGAACGTGGTCAAAAGGCTGAAATTGCAATTCATATCCAATTCGCTTTAAGCAATCATTGGTGTCTTTGCGTAAACGTTTCATAGCGATCCGTTGGTCCGACTCCTGAGCAAGCCCACACCACAGCAAGTGCATGTGGTCGGGCATCAAACAAAAGACTGGACAGGCAATTTGATCACGAAAGCTGACATGGGTAAGGATTTCGCGGAACTTGTATAGGAAACGAGCGTCGAGCCATCCTACGCTTCGATCCTGGATCGTTAAGGTCCAGTGGACCCACGCGAACCCGCGATAACATTCAAACGGAAGACGCTTGAGGCGATTTTGGAACTCCTGACTCATGAAAGTCTCCGGTACATTGAGTGCGATGCATCACTCAAACGTAGCAGATCGGTTCGCCAAATCCGCTAAAAATTCGCGTTCCCATTCCTGCCAACGAAAAGCGTTTCGCAAAACCCCATTGTTTCCAATGCGTTTGCTGTGAAACGCTTGCGTGGCGTTTGCTTGTCTCTGTCACATTTCCCCGAAAGTCTTCGCGACTTTCGCTACAAAGATCCGAAAGTCTTCGCGACTTTCGCTACGGGAAGCCTATCCCACATTAGCCTATCCCACGTTGCAGCGTCTAATGGTGTCGACGAGGCTTAGGATTGGGGGGCTCAACAGACGTCCCTTCTTCCACATGAATACGATCTGTCGTTCGCCTAAATGCCGACGCAATGACGTGACGATCAGCCTACGGCATAATTCGCCTTGGGGACGACCTGCCAACACGCCGACTCCCAAGCCTGCGCGGACGCATGCGATTGTAAACCCACTGTTGTCGGTTTCGGCGACAACATTTGCCGTCAAACGTTCACGGTGCAGCGTGTGATCCAGTGCATCGCGACCGTGAGTTCCAGGCCGCGTCACGACAAGATCATGTTTGACCAGTTCACGCAGGGTGTTGCTGGGCGAAGTCGCAAAGGGATGCCCCTTTTTACAGATCGCTAGAAACTCGACTAAATAAGCCGGCTCGAAATGAATCAGCGGCGATGCGTTTTCGTTCTCTGGCTCAAGGGTCAAAGCGAGATCGGCGTCTCCAGACAATATTAATTCTTCAGCAACCTGGTTGTTGCCTTCTCTGAGCACCAACGGGTTGTTCCAAGTCTGGCGAAATTGCTGCAGCGGATTAGCGATCTCTTCCATCATCATTCGCACGCCAGCCACAATCGTGATCGGACGCGAATCACTCTCTTTGTCTTCGGCAAGATCAAAGGTCGAATCCAATCCGGCTAACAACTCAGTGACCTGCGCGTACAACTTTGCTGCCATCGCCGTCGCCACCACGCCGCGTCCCGACTTCTCGAACAAATCCGTTCGATATAAGCGCTGCAGTGTTTGGATGTGCTGCCACACCGTCGGTACCGAAAGATTCATCTCGCGAGCCGCCGCGGCGTACCCTCCGCGTTCATAGACACACCTAAACGTCTGCAGTTGCTGAACACTCAACTCGCTGGCACGTGACCGAGAACCCGAGGAATGCTTCATCGTCCAGACCATTAGTTATTTATAAACGAACGTTTTGAAGTATTTTATTTTAGCGAACACCAACTTCCATTAGAATCCCATAACGTCAAAGAAACTCCCCCTCGTGACGTTCAAGTCTGCACCCTGGATACCCCATGACCGAGTCCGTCGCTACGCGACAACGATTCCTGTTAGTGCTGTTGCTGTTTCTGCATACAGTGAACACCTACATGGATCGCGTTTGCATCTCTGCTGCGAAGGGGCCGATGCAATCGGACATCAGCGGTTTGTCGGACCAGATGATGGGTTATGTGTTTGGCATTTTTGCGATCGGTTACGCTCTATTCCAAATTCCCGCAGGCATGTTTAGTGATCGCGCGGGACCGCGGTTGGCACTGACAATCGTGGTCGTCATCTGGAGCGTGTTTACGGCGCTGACCGGAGCGGTGTTTACCGCGATCAGCTTGCTCGTCGTGCGTTTCTTGTTTGGCATGGGCGAAGCCGGTGCTTACCCCGGTGCCACCCGTGCGCTGTACAAATGGTTGCCTGCGAAGGAGCGAGGCATCGGTCAAGGAATTTTCCATTCCGGAGCACGTGTCGGTGCGGCACTCTCGTTGGTCGTGATGCCAGCTCTGATCTCGTGGATCGGATGGCGATGGACGTTTGTTGCCAACGGTTTAGTGGGGCTGGTTTGGGGCGGCGTTTGGTGGTTTTGGTACCGCGACTCGCCCAGTGACCATCGGGGGACGAACCAGGCTGAGGTCGAGCTGATCGCAACCGGCATCGCGGAACACCAATCCACACCGCTAAGCATTCCCTACATCCAAATCGTGACATCCGCGAACGTGTTGTTGGCGATGTTCCAGTACGCTGCGAGCAATATCACGTTTTTCATCAGTATCACGTGGTTGCGTCCTTATATCGAAGAACGCTGGGGCAGCCAGGCGGCTAATTTGTCGGCGCTTCCGCTCTTGATCGGTGCCGTCGCTCTTTGGCTCTCAGGCACCTTGGTGACGCTGCTTCATAAGCAGGGCATGCCCGTGCTGTCGCGGCGAATTCCCGCGATGATCGGTTTCGCCTTGGGCACCATTGGGCTTTTGATGTGCACACAAACCGCGGATTCGGAAACGGTTTGGCCGCTGATCCTCTGTTTTTCGATCGCGTTATTCGGAGTCGAAATGACGCTCAGCCCAAGCTGGGCCCTTTGTATGGATATCGGTGGAGACCGTAGCGGTGCCGTCTCGGGTGCGATGAACATGGTCGGCAACATGGGCGCGGCCTTGAGCGCCGTGGTGTTCCCGTATTTCGTCGCCAATGTAACGATGCCTTATTTTGCCGTAGAAACAGGGACCGCAAATTCGTTTTTTGTCTTCGCCGCGACGATCAACGCGTTGGCGATGGTGGCTTGGTTGTTCATGAATCCGCTGAGACAACTACGCGAACTGTCTGCCGGTCAATTACGACTACGGCTAGCGAGTTTTGCAGTCATGATCGTCGTGGTGATCGCTGCCTTGATCTACACCAATTTTTTGATGCGGTAAGGGAACATGGCCGATTCGAACAAACCGAAACGCGGAGTCGCAGTGGGAGCGGGCTACTTTAGCCACTTCCATTTTGACGCCT
>CAXBHV010000291.1:0-7306 GCA_963974855.1 uncultured Rhodopirellula sp.
CACGAGCACGCTAGGGCTATTGCTGGGCGTTAGCCTAGCCGCGGGCGTGTTTGCTGATGTGTTCCATCTGCCCAAAGTCACCGCCTATCTTCTGGTGGGCCTGTTGGTCGGCCCCAGCGTTCTGGACTGGATCCCCGAAGTCCATGTCGACGGGCTCGAGCCGGTACTCGAGTTTGCGATGGCCATCGTGCTGTTCAATCTGGGGTGCGAATTTACGTTTTCTAAGGTGCGGCGAATCGCCGCTCACTGCCTGGCGTTATCGGCAGCGGAAATCCTTCTCACATGCGGGCTGGTGACCCTCGGACTGAAACTTTTTGGCTACGGTAGCAGCACCTCGATTTTGCTCGGATGCTTGGCCGTCGCCACAGCACCAGCGACGACCATCTTGGTGCTGAAAGAATTTCGCTCCGAAGGTCCGGTCACCGAAAGCACCGGTTTTCTAGTTGCTGTCAACAACTTTGCCTGCATCGTTTTGTTCGAGTTCGCCTTTCTCCTGATCCATCTGTTCCAAGGAAAGTTGGACGTCACGATCACCAGCGAACTTCGATGGCTGGTCTCAAATCTGGGGACGGCATTTGCCTTGGGCGTCGCCGGCGGCTTGATCATCAGCTACGGATGCGGGCTATTGAAGTTCAGCCGCTGGTTGGTGTTGCTGATGGCGACCACGACTTTTCTACTGGGTGCATGTGATTCGCTGCACCTGCCCTACATGGTCACTTTCTTGGTGATGGGAGTGACGGTCGCCAACACTTCGGACATGAAAAACAAGATCGTCGGCGAATTGGACCATTTGTCTGGACTACTTGCGGTGGTCTTCTTTGCCGTCCATGGAACTCACTTGGACGTCAATGCGTTTATCGCTGCCGGAGGGATCGGAGCCCTCTATATCGTTCTTCGCATGGCCGGGAAATGGCTGGGCGTTTATGGTGCCGCGCGACTGACGCGGCAACCGCTCGAAGTCCGTCATTGGTTAGGAACGTGCTTGTTTGCGCAAGCGGGCGCTGCGATTGCGTTATCCACGATTGCCGCGAATCGCGATCCCGAATTGGGCAAACCGATTCAAGACATCATTCTCGGATCGGTGGTGGTGTTCGAGATCATCGGGCCGTTGTTTATCCGCCAATCGCTGTTGCGAACCGGCGAAGTCCCGTTGGCTCAAGCGATCAATCACTCCAGCCGAACGCCGCTGGAACAAGTCCGCGCGGTTGTCGACCGATTTCGCGCCGCGATTCGCAATGATGCTCCGGAACGGACCGTGGCCTACAAAGTCAAAGTCAGCGACTTGTTACGCAAGACAAATGGAATTCATCAATCGGCGAATTTTGACGAGGTCATCGCTCACATCGAAAACAGTCACGACAACACTTATCCTGTGGTCGATGAGCGTAAACGTGTGGTCGGAGTGATTCGTTATCCGTTGCTTAGTAACGTAATGTTCGACGAGAGCGTCACGACGCTGATTCGGGCCGAAGATTTGGCCAGCGAGACCGATTCGTTTCTCTACCCCGACGAACCCGCACAGCGTGCTTTTGAATTGTTCGAAGCCGAAACCGATGACTGTATTCCGGTTGTCGCTCGAGCAGAACCCAACGAGCTAGCCGGCGTGGTCCGTCGCAGCGACATCATGCATGCGTTGATCACTCAGCATCGCAAAACGAAGTAGACGAATCGTTTGTTTATGCCGAGAACATACGCCGACGAACCATAGCGATCGTGGCGAGTTGATCGGCCTTTAATGTCATCGTTTGCTTTGCGGTTGCCAATGCGGAATCAAAGTGATGATCGGCCAAGAACAACATCGCTGGCTGCTGTAGCGACGCTTCATCCGCAATTGCCTGAAGCAGCTTGCAACCTTTGCTATTGATCCGGTGGGCGCAACACAGTTCGCTAAATAACGAAGCCGAGGAATGCGTATTACTCGTCATGCGACGTTGAATTTGCCAGGCAACCAAGGCGGAAACAACGATGATCGCAGCGGCGATCAACATCCACTGCGACGAATTGCTTGCTGCAGCCGCCGATTCTTTGTAACTCAGATTGACGTCGCTCATCCGAGTTTCAGCGAACAGTAGGAAGGACGTTAAGTTGGCCATGTCGAAATTCAAATTACAGAGTTGAATGATAGATGCGGTAGCTGGCGTGAAGAAACGATTGTGAATCGCCCCTTCTACGTTAGAAAGTTTTCATTGCTTCTCGATATCGGATTGCCTTGATCGCGGCGTCACTGACCGGACACGGTGGCAATGCGGACATCTCTTTTAGCAGCGATAGCGTGCTGTTGCTTTCAGCTCGCGACATCACTTGGCATGCAAGCACACGTGCTTCCTGGTGATCTTCGCGAGAGATACGCTCAAACGAATCGCTCAGCAAATCGACGGCGGCCAACGCATCCGCTGCGGCGATTGCATCAATCCGTTTGTTCAGCACCGGATGCCGGAGTCCGTCGCGTATGCGTGCGATGGCATCGGTATCGATCGTCATCACGATACGCCCCAAAGCACGACGATGTTTTTCAGGCATGCCGGAGAGCCGGTGCAGCATCGCATCGGCGTGCAGCGGGCTGAGGATGCGACGGACCGAACGAACCAACGAAGGATCGTGGTGATCGAGCAACTGAATCAATTGATCGAGTAGCAACGCGACCGGATCCGCTGCGATCGCATCCTGGTTCCCAGCGGCGATCAACAGGGCGGCTTGATGCCAAACTTCGAAATCAGGCGCACTGCACTTCATCATCCCGGCGACGGCTGCGGGAATGCACCCGGCTCCATCGCGATGAATTGCCGCGACGATGGTTCGCAAGTAAACCAACGGATCGCTGCCCGATTGGCTGTAAACATGAATCGCCGCAGCACGATGATTTGCACTGATGGCGTCCATTAATGAGTTGTCATCAGCACAACATTTTGGCATGCCGAGCTCTTGCAGATTCTTCAGCACGGTTGCCGATGGCTCTTCGCCAATCGCACGCAGTAGCGAATCACGAAAAACGTCGTCAGTACGGTTGGCCAAAATGTCGAGCAGGAATGAGGGAATATTGCGGCGACAGATAAATCCCGCCAACAGCTCTACCATTCCGGCACGCTGAGTGGTCAACAATCGGTTGCCAATCATGTTGCAATAAGCGGAATTGGATGACGTGAACTGACGTAATTCGGAATCGGCCCAGGTCGAATTGACCAAAAAAGCATCAATCAGTCGATCGTTCTTATGCTTGTGAATCCGCTGGATCGATTCAGCAAGTGCCGCGATCACAGGGGTGCGAAGAGAGGGTATGTCTCGGCTGGCCCGCGCGTTGTGCCCAAGTTCGTGCGTCAATTGCAAAATGGCCTCCGTCGCGGCGTCACGAATCGTCTCGGATGGATTCGATTCTGCAATCGGAATTAAATCGACTAACAACGTGTACAATCCGATCATGACCGAAGCGTTGATCGCGTGAGCAAGGTTTTCATCTTGGTTTTGCAGCGATTTTTGGACCGCCGGCGTAATCCAAGTCTTGCGTTTTCGCAATTGGCCAAATAAATCGGGCGGAAAGACATCCCAGCGTGTCAGAACAGCTTCAGCGCAATGGGGCTCGCTTCGCTGCAATAACGACTCGACCGAATACGAGCGCACGTCATCGCTTGAATCTTCCAACGCGATCAGAAGCAAATCCACCGCAGCTGCGTTGCGGGATTCAGCGAGTGTCGCGAAAGTGAGTGAGGGACCTTGCATGCTTCTTCTAAGACATTGTTGGGGGTCGCAAATCTAACCGACGTGTCAAGAAGGATTTCGCCATCATGTCGTCAGGTAACCGTAGCTTCGTGGAATGAACAGAATTGCATCCCCAGCAGAAAATGTGTCGTACAGTCAACGTGAATTGGCACCGCAAACGCTACAGTCAACAAAACCGACTCAATCGGCACCTATTGGTGGGGTGCGACAAGTGGTTCGCAAGACGATGATGCGCCGTTTTGTCGGTTTCGAGTCTTGGGGCGTATGCCCTATAATCACGATTAGGCGCGGGTCGCACGACACCGGGTAACGCGTGATCCCGGCCGCTCGCACCGTACTGCTACCATCAATCACCCGCTTGCACATCGACTACAAACCTATAAACCCTCTGCTAATAAAATGACTCAACGCCCCGCAAACATTGTCCTTGAGGAATCCTTTTTGGATGTCCGTGCGAAGGTGCTCGAAATCGCCGCGGTACTCGATCGCGTCGATCGATCCCTGCAAGAAGACACGACTCTCGACGAAGATATCAGCGTTCGACGCGACAAGATTCATGATGCGATTCGATTGCTACTGAGCGAAGGAACTGATCGAGCCGAACGGGTTCAACTGCTGTTCTCACGCAAATACTCCCCTGCGTGGCGGTCCGAACTAAAAGTCGATTGATCGAACCCATTGGCTGCATTCGCTGATTTCTTTCGAGTGCGTTTGCGCCCCCCACTCCAAATTCCTTTTTACAACATTTAACCTCGAGCTAATTTGCCATGGACTACATCGACCCCCACATTCACATGGTGTCTCGGACCACAGACGACTACGCGACGCTGGCGCGGATGGGATGTGTGGCGATGAGCGAGCCGGCATTCTGGGCGGGCTACGACCGAGGCAGTGTCGACGGGTTCCGCGACTACTTTCGTCAACTCACCGAAACCGAACCGAAACGTGCCGCCGCTTATGGGATCCAACATTTCACTTGGCTTTGCATCAATGCCAAAGAAGCGGAGAACGTTTCGCTGTCACGCGATGTGATTGCGATGATCCCCGAATTCCTCGACGCCGCCAACGTGCTCGGGATCGGTGAGATCGGGCTGAACAAAAACACTCGCAACGAATCGATCATTTTTCTAGAACATCTCGAATTGGCGATCAAACACAACCAATCGATCTTGATTCACACGCCCCATTTGGAAGATAAATTCCAAGGCACGCGGATGATCCTGGACATGTTGTCCGACGATAAACGAATCGATCGCACTCGTGTCCTTGTTGACCATGTCGAAGAGCATACGATTGCCGAAGTGCTTGATCGAGGTTTTTGGGCAGGCATGACGCTGTATCCCATCACAAAATGCACGCCGGAGCGAGCGGCGGACATGATTGAAATGACCGGGGGCGAACGCTTGCTCGTTAATTCCGCGGGCGATTGGGGACCGAGCAAACCGACCGCAGTTCCCGATTTGATCTTTGAATTACGCCGACGCGGTCATCGTGAATCACTGATCAAAAAAGTGGTTTATGACAATCCGATTGAGTTCTTCTCGCAAAGTTCTAACTTCAAATTCAAACCGCGTGACGCCTCCTAAGCGTAGCGCCGGTTCAGCGCCAGAACCGTGGCTAGCGCCAAAACGGCCAATTTACTGAAAGACTCCTGACTAACTGCTTAGATCAACTCTTCGCCAAGACGGCAAACCTTGATGAGTTCCGCATCCCTTAATAGCACCGCACCGAAACCAAAAAGCGGGCATGGATTCGGAACGATCGCAGGGGTATTTACGCCCTGTGTGTTGACGATCCTTGGCGTCATCATGTTTTTGCGGTTCGGCTTTGTAGTCGGCCAGGCCGGGATCATCGGCACCATGGCGATCGTGTTGTTCAGCAACGCGATCACGCTGCTGACCACGCTTTCGTTGTCCGCGATTGCCACCAACACCAAAGTCGAAGGGGGCGGGGCGTACTTTCTAATCAGCCGCAGTTTGGGTGCAGAATTTGGCGGCGCGATCGGACTGGTCTTCTTCGCCGCTCAAGCGTTATCAGTAGCAATGTATGTGATCGGGTTCACCGAGGCATTGGTTGGCTATTTGCCCGACGGAACCTCGCCTACGCTGGTCGCCTCGCTCACCAACATTGCGGTGTTTGGCTGCGTCGCCATCGGGGCCGCGTGGACGATGAAGCTGCAGTTTCTGATTCTTGCCGCAGTCCTGTTTGCCCTGTTTTCGTTTTACGCGGGAGCTTGGACGCAGTTTGATGCAGCCCTATTTCTGGAAAACAAAGGCAGCGGGTTCAGTGGCGGCGAGTCGTTTTGGACCGTGTTCGCGTTGTTCTTTCCCGCAGTCACGGGGATCATGGCGGGGGCAAATATGTCCGGCGATCTACGCAACCCCGCTCGCTCGATCCCCCTGGGAACCCTCGCGGCCGTCTTTGTCACCGGGCTGATCTACATTTCCGAAGCGATTCTGATCGGCGGATGTCGTGACCGCGAAACGTTGGTCACCAACAACTTAGTACTCTCGGATATCGCGGTGATACCCGCCTTGATCGCCGCGGGGGTGTTTGCGGCCACGATCTCTTCGGCACTGGGCAGCATGATGGGCGCCCCGCGCATCCTGCAATCATTGGCTCGCGACCGTTTGTTCCGTTGGCTCCAGCCACTGGGTATCGGTTCGGGTGCCAACTCGGAACCACGCCGTGCCATCTTTGTGACGTTTTTGATCTCGCAAGCCGGTATCCTGCTTGCCGATCTCAATACGATTGCTCCGCTGATCACGATGGCATTTCTGGTGACCTATGGGCTGCTGAATCTGGCGACCTTCTATGAATCGATCACGAAAAACCCGAGCTACCGGCCAAGATTTAAATTTTGCCATTGGTCCACGTCGTTAGCCGGCGCGATCGGTTGCGGCGTCGTTATGCTATTAATCGATTGGCAATGGGCATTTGTAGCGATTTCACTGTTCGCCGCTCTGCATTGGTATTTGTCAAAGATTGACCTCGCCGCAGATTTTGGCAACGTTACCAGCGGTTTGCTGTTCGAGCGTACTCGCAAGAATTTGCTAAAACTCGAAGGCGAACTTTATCATCCCAAAAATTGGCGACCGTTTGTGTTGGCCCTCAGCGGCACCGGATTCTCGCGTCCTCATCTGGTGGTCTTTGGACATTGGCTGACATCACGCACGGGCATTTTGACGCTGGGGCAAGTCATCCAAGGGGAACTGGATGATCGTCATCGGCGCCGTATCTCGCAAGAAAGAATGCTGCACGCCATGATCGGCGAGCACGGGCTAAACGCGTTTCCAGCCGTGGTGGTCGCCAGCGACTATGTGACGGGTGTCGAAGCTCTAGTGCAGTGCCAAGGCTTGGGACGACTGCGTCCCAACGCGGTGTTGCTGGGTTGCCCGCTTTCGGTCGGCCGCATGAAGATATTCGGAGGCCTGCTGCGAAACTTGCAAGGGCTATCGCGCAGCGCTGTCGTGCTCCGCCGCACCGATGAACCCGTCGACGACTGGAAACCGCCGAGCGGAACCGTCGACGTCTGGTGGCGCGGACGTGCCAATGGCGAGTTGATGGTACTGCTAGCTCACTTGTTATTGCA
>CAXBHV010000292.1:0-7305 GCA_963974855.1 uncultured Rhodopirellula sp.
CCATAAAATCGTAGCCCTCTTGCTTAAACATTGTTTTGCTCCTTAAGGCAATGGGATTTAGAACACTAATACTCACTAATTGACACTAATTTGGGCAGTCTGCGAACTTTTTGGGGGATCGTCCTGCATTTTTCAGTCAGCTGATTGACAGGATTCAAAGGTCCATGGTCGTGAACGTTTTCAAAATTATCGCCAGTCCGTGTCACACTGGCGGCTCTGGCGACATGGTATTAGTGAAAGGAACGTGATCGATGCAACGAAAAGAATTCGCCAAACTCGTGCTGGAACACCAAGCTCGACTTCGCATGTTCATTCGGATGCTCGGTGCGGTGCCGGACGCGGTGGACGACCTCGCCCAGGACGCGTTTGTCGTTGCTTACGAGCGGATTGACACGCTCGAGGATGTTGACCAAGCCGGCCCCTGGCTGCGTTCGATCGCTCGTAATTTGGTTCGAAATGAGCTTCGCAAATCCTCTCGCCGACGACGGGTCGTCAATACATCGATCAGCGAAGCGATGCTGGAGATGTCCGACGAACCGGCCACCACTCCGTGGTCCGAAGATTGGTTCTCGGCGCTGCGGAAATGCGTCGAACACCTTCCCGGTCATGGTCGTGCCCTGGTCGATGGCCGCTACAAACGTGGTCAGAACGCTTCCCAATTAGCCAACGAAACTGACATGACGCCTGCCGCCGTTCGCCAAGCACTGTCGCGACTTCGCGGTCTGCTGCGAACTTGCGTGGAAACACGCTTATCGGAGGGATCGACATGAGCGAACGTGCTTTTGACGAACAACTTGATCGACTGCTCGACGGTGAACTCAGTGATCCGGAAATGGATCGCTTGGCTCGCACTCTCGCTACCGACGATTCGCTCTACCGCCGTTACCGTGATCAAGTGGAAATGGACGAAAGCTTGGCAATGGTCGTCCGTGACGATCGAGCCTCGGATCAATTTGTCCAGCAATTGGAACAGCGACTCGATGCCGAGTCACAGAAATTCGATTTCCTGCAAAGCGTGCTTGATCGATCCAGCCTTCGTGTCGCTCGTGAGCAATTGCGGCGTTGGGCACCGCTGGCACTCGCAGCGATTGCCGCCAGTGTGCTAGTTGCGTTTTGGGCCGGCATGTGGACAGGCCGACACTCGGGAACTGCCAAGACCAAGTTGGCTCAGGTGGTACCCGCGACCGTCGCTTCCGAGCCAGTCGATGACTCCGTCGCGCTGTTGAACCAAGTGGTCGATGCTAAGTGGGTTGGCGATACGGCGTTTAACGTCGGTGATTCGATTTCCTCTCATGCGACACTGCATTTGGAATCAGGCTTGGTGCAACTACAATTCTTTCGAGGTGCGATATTAACACTCGAAGGCCCCGCGAAACTTGAGGTTCGTGACCAGGATCACGTGATGCTGTACGAAGGCAACGCCTGGGCAAAAGTCCCAGTGCCGGCACGTGGATTCACCGTGCTGACGCCCGAGACAAAAATTGTCGACCTCGGCACCGAATTTGGCGTGTCGGCAACGCCAGGAAAACGGACCGAAGTCCATGTCTTTGATGGGCTGGTGGAACTCTATGATCCGTCGGCCGCTGAGGATGCGGATTCGCTGCATGAATTGGTGACTGGTCAATCGATCAGCGTTGATGTCGACGGCCGCTCGCTTCCCGGCGCGACCCAGGTCACCGAGATGCCATCCTCATCACTGCTGCAGCGTAGCCAAGACAAGCAGCTGCAACTGCGGTACGAGCGGTGGCGACGATGGAGTGCCGAATTCCGCAACGATCCCCGCGTGCTGATGTATTACGATTTTGCGGCTGCCCAGTCGACACCTGCCACACTGCCAAACCTTGCTGCGGATCGAACCGATTCCGATGGATCAATCATCGGCTGTTCGTGGACCGAAGGGCGTTGGCCTCAGAAGTCTGCTCTTGATTTCAAGCGACCGAGCGATCGTGTGCGATTTCATCTTTCCGGAGAATATGAATCGATCACGTTGGCTGCGTGGGTCCGCGTCGATGGGCTCGATCGGCTTCTCAGTTCGCTGTTGTTAACCGATGGCTGGGACGCGGGCGAAGTTCACTGGCAATTTGATCAACGTGGACAGCTTGGACTTTCGGTCAGCCAAGCGACCGGAGTGGCGTGGCGTTACACGCAGCCGCTGGTCGATTTGACTCGGCTTGGTCAATGGATCCATGTCGCCTCGGTTTTTGATGGTGCCAATAAGACAGTGCGGCACTATTTCAACGGCGAACGCGTGCCTTGCGAGGCCTCGCTCGACTATGACGGTCCGATCCGCATCGGCGATGCCGAATTATGCAATTGGGGACGCCCCATCGACAAAAACTCGCACGCGATCCGAAATTTCAATGGGCGAATGGACGAGTTCCTGATGCTCAGCGAAGCTCTTGAGGAAGCGGAAATCATGCAAATTTACGAAGCCGGTAACCCCAAACTCTAGGAGACGAGCGATGCATCCATCCAGCACAAAACCATCGTTCAGCGCCGGCAGCGTGGCCATCCTCAAACCGATCTCGTTACTGAGGTTGGCCCTGGTGATTTGTGTCTTGCCGGTCGGCCAAACGGTGGTTTGGTCAGAGGAAGCCGAAACGCAAAAAAACGACCAACCGAGCGCCGATCAACTTGATTTTTTCGAGTCGAAAATCCGGCCGCTGTTGATCGATCGTTGCTATGAATGTCACGCCGAGGACTTGCAGGAATCGGAACTCCGCGTCGACACGCTCGCGGGCATGTTGACCGGCGGACTTGCGGGGCCGTCGCTCGTCCCCGGTAAACCGACGAGTAGTTTGCTAGTGACCGCAGTCCGTTACCAAGACAGCGATCTGAAGATGCCCCCGAACGAAAAGTTGTCCGACATCCAGATTGCGGACATCATCCGCTGGGTTGAAATGGGGGCACCGCATCCCGATTCAGGCGACGTCGGCCCTATCGCTCAACGCGGCGATGTCGACATCGAACAAGGCCGCAAGCATTGGGCGTTTCAGCCGCCGGAGAAAGTTGCTCCACCTGCGATCGCGCACGCGTCGCCCCGTGGATCGGAAGATCGACAGCAAAACGACGCCCCTAATCCGATCGACGCATTCATTCTTGCGAAATTGCACGACAAAGGGCTGCGTCCCAATCCACCTGCGGACAAACGAACGTTGCTTCGCCGCGCGACGTTTGACCTGATTGGTTTGCCACCGACTGCCGAAGAAATCGACGCGTTCCTGGCTGACGAGTCCGCCGATGCGTTTGCTCATGTCGTCGACCGTCTGCTTGCATCGCCGCATTATGGCGAGCGGTGGGGCCGACATTGGTTGGACATCGCTCGCTATGCCGATTCCAACGGGCTCGATGAAAACGTGGTCCATGGCAATGCATGGCGATACCGCGACTATGTCGTCCGTTCGCTCAACAACGACAAACCCTACAACGATTTCCTCGTCGAACAACTTGCGGGCGACTTACTCGATTCCGGTGACGACTTCGAACTCCGCAACGAACGTTTGGTCGCAACTGGGTTCCTGGTATTGGGTCCCAAAGTTTTGGCAGAGCAAGACGAAGCCAAGATGGAGATGGACATCATCGATGAGCAGCTGGATACCGTCGGTCGCAGCATCATGGGGCTCACTCTCGGGTGCGCCCGTTGTCACACGCACAAGTTTGATCCAATCAGCCACCATGATTACTACGGATTGGCAGGGATTTTCAAAAGCACGCAGACGATGGATAGCTACAAGACCGTAGCGAAGTGGCACGAGAATACGATCGAGACTCCTAGTCAAGCGGCTGAACTCGCACAACATCAACAGCAAATCGCATCGCAAGAGAAGTTGATCGCCGAACGAGTCGGCGAGGCGACGGCGAAACTTGATCCGCCTCCGGCTGCGGAAACGAAACCCGAGGAAGTTGAAAAACAATTTCCCGCCGAGACCCAGGCAGCGATCAAACAGCTTCGTGACGAACTGAAAAAGCTCAAGGATGCGGTTCCGGAACTACCAACTGCGATGGGAGTAGCCGAAGGAAAAATCGCCGATACCTCGGTGCATCTTCGCGGCAGCCACCTGACACTCGGTGACGTGGTGCCACGCCGTGTCCCTGAGGTCCTCGCGATCGATACTCCACCTGTGATTTCGGCGGATCATAGTGGCCGGCTCGAATTCGCTCGCTGGTTGACAAGCGGAACGCATCCGCTGACCGCACGCGTGATGGTCAATCGTCTGTGGCGAGGCCATTTCGGCAAAGGCTTGGTCAGCACCGTCGACAACTTTGGTCTCAAAGGCAGCCCGCCAACCCATCCTGAACTGCTCGATTGGCTTGCGGTGCGATTTGTCGAACGGGGTTGGTCGATCAAAGAGATGCCGAAGCGGATCCTGGCAACCAGTGGTATTGGCGATACAACCTTCGCCGGCTCGAAGCCGAGGCGATTCGCGACGGGTTGCTGGCGGTCAGCGGAACGCTGGACCGCACTACAGGTGGCAACATCATGCAATACAAAAATCGCGAGTACGTTTTCAACCATACGTCCGAAGACAAATCGAAATACGACTCGTCGCGACGCTCAATTTACGTGCCGGTGATCCGCAATCATCTGTACGACATGTTCCAATTGTTCGATTACAACGATGCAAGCGTGCTCACCGGCGACCGCAACACCAGCACGATCGCACCGCAAGCCCTGTTCTTGATGAACTCGGAACTGGTTGCCGAACTCGCATTAGCGCTGGCAGACCGTTTGCTGGAAAGTGAACCCGACGCCGAGCAGCGAATCAATCGTATGTATCTCGAGACGTATGGCCGCACCGCGTCTGCCGCCGAATCGTCCGATGCAACAAACTTCCTCACCCAATTCCGGACCTTCCAACAAGAATCCGATAGCGACACCGATCCCGAGCGACTCGCATGGCAAGCCCTCTGCCAAGCAATCGTTTCCTCAAGCGAATTTGTCTACCTACGTTAAACGTGGGATAGGCTTGCGGCCTGTCATCGGGTGTAAGGCTGGCGGCCTGTATCCAACCCCTCCCTTCACTTTCGACCGATGCTGATCGCATTAAGACCGACAGGCTAGAAGCCTATCCCACATTAGAAGCCTATCCCACATGTCACACCTATCACGACGACGCCTTTTGCAGACCACCGCGGCGGGATTCGGTTCGCTTGCGTTGGCAACCCTGTTGGCTGACGAAACACGTGCGTCCAACACGACGGCTCGCCAATCCGATCTGCAACTGCCCCATTTTCCTCCGCGAGCGAAACGAGTCATCTTTCTTTTTATGAAAGGCGGCCCGTCGCACATGGATACGTTCGACTACAAACCGCAACTGCAAAAAGACGACGGCAAACCGTTGCCGTTCGAGAAACCGCGGGTTCAATTTGCACCGACCAGTAACCTGTTGGGATCGCCGTGGAAGTTCAAACGCTACGGTGAAAGTGGCATCGCGGTCAGCGAACTGTTCCCCCACGTCGCCGAGTGTGTCGACGACCTGTGCATCATCAATTCGCTGCATGGCACCAACCCTGCGCACGGCGGCGCGAGCATGAAGCTGCACACCGGCAGCGACGTATTCGTGCGTCCTAGCATGGGATCCTGGGTCACCTATGGGCTAGGCACTGAAAACGAGAATTTGCCTGGATTCATTACGATTTGTCCCACGCTTGCTCACGGTGGCACTAAGAATTGGGGGTCCGCGTTTCTGCCCGCAAGTGTTGCAGGGACCCCGATCGGTAACGCCAGCCAACCGTCGGACCAAGCAAGAGTAAAATTCGTCAAGAACGCACGAATGTCACTCGAGGCACAGCGGATGCAACTCGATCTGACTCAGTCGCTGAACCGAGAATTCCTGGAGACCACCGGTCCCGACTCGGCACTCGAAGCTCGCATCAAATCGTTCGAGTTAGCGTTTCGCATGCAGACCGAAATGCCGGACGCGTTGGATCTCGCTGCCGAAACCGCAGCGACACACAAGTTGTACGGGATCGACAATGAAACGACTGCCGATTTTGGCCGCCAATGCTTGATGGCACGACGGTTCGTCGAACGTGGCGTGCGGTTTGTGCAAATTACACACAGCAATACCGAGGTCCAATGGGATCAACACGGCAATCTTCGCAAAGGACACACGCAGAACGCGGCCGAAGTCGATCTGCCGATCGCAGGACTGCTGAAAGACTTGAAATCTCGTGGCCTGCTCAAAGACACACTGTTGGTGTGGGGCGGCGAGTTTGGCCGCACACCAACGTGCCAGGGCGCCGGACAAGACGGACGCGACCATAACCCCGAAGGTTTCACGATGTGGATGGCCGGAGCGGGTGTCAAAACCGGAATCCAATACGGTGCCACCGACGAATACGGTTACTACGCCACCGAGAACAAAGTTCATATCCATGACCTGCATGCCACGATATTGCATCTGCTAGGACTCGATCACAAACGGCTAACCTATCGTCATGCTGGCCGTGATTTCCGGCTGACCGATGTCGCTGGCAACGTCGCCCACGACCTGTTCGCATAAATGGTAAATTAGGCTGCCAGTGCTTTATGCAGGGATGAAAGTTAGGGTTGGCCGTAGTGGACGAGGCAACGAGTCCTGCCACGGGTCAGCTCAATGGGACTCGTTGCCTCGTCCACTACCCTACAATTCAATCCTGACGAAGCTCTAGTCCATCACTGTCTGCATGACAGGCTAGAAGCCTATCCCACACCCCATTCCGAATCGGAAATCCCTATCGACACTCACATTAATCGCATCGATTCGTCCGCCGTGCTCAGCCGCAGTCGCTGGGTGCTGTTAACGTTGTTAGTCGTCTCGATCTTGGTCAACTACATTGATCGAGGGGCGTTATCGGTTGCGATTCCTGCGATTGAACTTGAGTTCTCGTTGACGCCCACTCAGAAGGGACTGCTGTTGTCAGTGTTCTTCTGGTCCTACGCGTTATTGCAGTTGCCGGCCGGATGGTTGGTCGATCGATACGATGTGAAATGGGTGTACGCGGGCGGCTATTTGATTTGGACAATCGCAACCGCCTTGACCGGATTTGTCGGCGGTTTCACCGCACTACTGGCGGCCCGCTTACTGCTGGGACTGGGCGAAAGTGCCGCATATCCCGCGATTTCCCGACTGATCGTCGAAAACTTCCCCGAGCACAAACGTGGCACCGCCAATGCCTTGATTGACGCGGGCACCAAAATTGGTCCCGCACTGAGCATTCTGGCTGGCGGTCTGTTGGTCGATCAATTTGGTTGGCGTGCGTTGTTCATCGCCCTCGGAATCGGCAGCATTTTTTGGTTGCTACCTTGGATCAAATATGTTC
>CAXBHV010000293.1:0-7300 GCA_963974855.1 uncultured Rhodopirellula sp.
AGCCCCACCCAGAGCCGGCTACCGCCGACTCTGACCTCCCCAAAGGGGAGGTGAAAGCAAGTTTCGCTACCGTTGATTCTGCCGCTGAAACCATGGGCGTCGCCGATCAATTGGATCGTGGCAACGCCGTGCGGTTGACTTTGGGGACTTCGTACTGAGTTTGGCGAACGGGCGTAAATCGTTTCACACGCACCTCGTCGGCACTGAACGGATCCGACAGGCTGTCGAACAGCGATCCGCCTTCTTCTTTTGGAGGTGCTGGCACAGCGCGATCGTTCTGTGGCGCCCGGCGAGGTGTCTCGGGACGCGGCGTCGGAATCGCACGGGGGACGGCACGCGACTGCGGAGCCACTCCGGATCCGATCGAATCTCCGCCACGCGAGCGAGGCTCCATCGGTAACGAACCGGCTCGGACGTCCATCGGTTGGTGTAATGATGGGGAGGAGCGGATGATTGGTTCGCTCATCTGCATCGGCATGCGAGGTGCCATCATTCGCGGTTCGGGCATACGTGGAGCTGGCATTCGCGGAGCTGGCATTCGCGGAGCTGGCATACGTGGAGCCATCTGATTCACACTTTCACCGTAGATTTCGACGGAGTCTCCGTAGTGGGGAGCCTCGGTTGAATACGGCACGATGTTAACTTCATGCTCGTCGTACATCATCATGTCGCCCATCGCCGAGTCACACGACACGGTGTCGCATCCTCCGGTCCGGCATTTGTCCAGTCCGAGCATTTTTTCGATGCCGCCTGCGAAAGCATCCAGTGAGCGGTAGATTGGACCATGTTTCGGAGGGCAGGCATTGGCGACCCCTTCGCATCCACAATCACCCGCTAGTGGCAGAGCGATTCCGCCACAATCACAGGCCGCAGTTTCACATCCGCAATCGGACGCCATTGCGGGAATTGCCGGTGTTGCCAGAGATGCCGCTAGCGTTCCGGCCAAGGCAAATCGGATCACCGACTTCAACGTGCGGGAACGACGTGACGAAACGATAGTTTTACGGGAATTCATCGGGAGCCTCTATCCAAGGGATCGTGTTGCCCTGAGATATCGTCGCGTTAGAACCGGAATGACCAAGAGAATCCGAATGAGCCGCAAACTCGACCTATTTTACCAAACGCCCAAATGGTCAGCGTTGACCATGAGAGGGGAAAGTATTTCACCAGACGTGAACAAAGGGGCGCGGTATTTCGCCACTGCTGCTTCTCCCCGCTCCCCATTTTTACTCCTTACAGACAACGGGGCATTGGATCGTTAAACTGATGCCATCGGTTAATATTGCATGTTTTTAAGTCCACTTTGCTAGAGAATCCTGCTGTGAATTTCGATCCATTCGGCGCACGCGATCAATTTGACACTGGCCACGGAACAGCGACGATTTATCGTCTCAGCAAGCTCGAGGAAGCTGGGTTGGGCGAGATCAGCCGTCTGCCATTTTCCATTCGAGTCTTGCTCGAAGCCGTTTTGCGAAACTGTGACGACTTTCTCGTCACTCAGCAGGACGTCAAAAACTTGGCCGCTTGGGACGCCGCTTCCCCGGCCAAACAAGAGGTCCCCTTCAAACCGTACCGCGTGGTCTTGCAAGATTTCACCGGCGTTCCTGCGATCGTCGACTTGGCCGCGATGCGTTCGGCGATGGAGCGAATTGGCGGCGATCCGAACAAAATCAATCCATTGATTCCTGTTGACTTGGTGATTGACCACTCGGTCCAAGTCGACTTTTTCGGCAGCGATGGTGCACTCGCCCAAAACGTGGAACGCGAATTCGAGCGTAACCTCGAACGCTACGAGTTCCTGCGTTGGGGCCAAAAAGCATTCGACAATTTCCGCGTCGTTCCTCCGAATGTTGGAATCGTTCACCAAGTCAATCTCGAATACTTGGCCAGCGTCGTCGCGCTCAAAGAAACCGAAGAAGGCCCGGTTGCAATGCCCGACACCCTCGTCGGCACTGACAGCCACACCACGATGATTAACGGACTCGGGGTTTTGGGCTGGGGCGTTGGTGGTATCGAAGCGGAAGCCAACATGCTCGGCCAACCGCTGTACATGTTGATGCCCGAAGTGATCGGATTCGAATTGACCGGAGCTCTTCCGCAAGGCGCGACCGCAACCGATATGGTTTTGCGAGTGGTCGAAATTCTGCGTGAAGAGGGCGTGGTCGGTAAGTTCGTCGAGTTCTTCGGAACCGGCATGAACAAAATGAGCGTGGCGGACCGCGCCACGATCGCCAACATGGCTCCTGAATAACAGATCGCATTGGTGGAAAGCTATTGCAAAGAGCAAGGTTTGTTCCGCACCGATGATGGTCCCGAGCTGAACTACACCAAGAAGCTGGCACTGGATCTCGGTACAGTCGAACCAAGCTTGGCAGGCCCGAAACGACCACAGGACCGAATCACGCTAAAGGACATGAAAAAGTCCTTCGAGAAATCGTTGACCGCTCCGGTTGGCAAGACTGGATTTGGGCTCGACTCGGATGCACTCAAACGCACCGGCAAAGTCCAAAACAACGGCGACACCAGCGAAATCACTCACGGTGCCGTCGTTATTGCAGCGATCACGTCGTGCACCAACACCAGCAACCCGTCGGTCATGATCGGTGCCGGTTTGTTGGCCAAGAAGGCCGCACGTCAAAACGAGCTTGGCCCCTGGTTCCCGCGTGGTCACCGAATATTTGGACAAAGCGAACCTCACCGACAGCCTGCGAACGCTCGGTTTCCACACCGTCGGCTACGGCTGTACGACGTGTATCGGAAACAGTGGCCCGCTTCCCGAACCTGTTGCGGCCGCAATCAAATCCGGCGATTTGATCGCGTCAGCAGTACTCAGCGGCAACCGCAATTTCGAAGGCCGCGTCAACCCGCTGACCAAAGCCAACTACCTGGCGAGTCCTCCCTTGGTCGTGGCTTACGCGTTGGCCGGTACGACTGACATCGATTTGTTGACCGAACCGCTTGGGCAAGACGAATCGGGCAAGGACGTCTTCTTGAAAGACATTTGGCCAACGAACGAAGAAATTCGCGAAACGATGGCATCGTCGATTGATCCATCGATGTTCACTGAACAATACGAATCATCGGTGACAGGTAACGAATTGTGGAACGCAATCGATGTCTCTGGCGGTGCGTTGTATCCATGGAACGAAAAAAGCACCTACATTCATCACCCTCCGTTCCTTGATTCGGTCACTGCCGAAGCAGTCCCGGACATCGCACCGCTGAAAGGGGCTCGCGTGTTGGCGTTGCTAGGCGATTCGGTCACGACAGACCACATCTCCCCCGCCGGTGCGATCGCATCGGATGGCCCTGCCGGCAAATTCCTAAAGGACTCAGGCGTTGATGTACGTGACTTCAACAGCTTCGGATCACGCCGCGGCAACGACCGTGTAATGGTGCGAGGAACGTTTGCCAACATTCGCATCCGCAACCAAATGGCGCCCGGTACCGAAGGCGGCGTCACTCGCTATCTGCCTGATGGCGACGTGATGAGCATTTACGACGCGTCGATGAAATATCAAGCCGCCGGCGTACCGTTGGTGGTTTTGGCGGGTGCCGAGTACGGTACCGGCAGCAGCCGTGACTGGGCCGCCAAGGGCACGATGTTGCTAGGCGTCAAAGCCGTGATCGCGGCCAGCTACGAGCGTATCCATCGCAGCAACTTGGTTGGTATGGGCGTTTTGCCGCTCGAATTTGCCGACGGTGCCACTTGGCAATCGCTCGGTTTGACTGGCGAAGAAACGTTTGACATTCCTGATTTGTCGGACGCGATCGAACCACGTTCAACAATCACCGTGCATGCTACCGATGTGAACAACAACACCAAGACGTTCCCATGTGTGGTGCGGATCGATACACCGGTAGAGCTGCAGTACTACCGCAACGTAGGAATCCTGCCAACAGTGCTTCGCAATCTGTCGAAGTAAGACGCTTTGAATGAAGTCGATCGGGCGGCGGACGCCCGATGCTAGCAACACGAGTTACCTCGCCCGAGCGTCAGCTGGGGAGAGGTCGAACGGGCCCTTTAGGCCTCGTTCGGGTGAGGGCGACCGAGCAACTTAGCTTGCAGTTCGCTTCCTCTTGCTCGGACGCCCTCACCCGAGCAATCGCTGAAGGCTCTGCTCGACCTCTCCCAAGCTTCGCTTGGGCGAGGTGACTGCCGCATTAAGGAATCTTGACGACGTTCAGCAAGAAATCGCCGACCTTGTTCATCATTTCTCTTAGCGGAACAAGTCCCAGCGGTTTGGTGATGTAGGCATTCGCAGTGGCCTGGTACGCCTTGGTCACTTCACTCGGTTCGTCAGAAGCCGAGCAGATGATTACGAACAGATGGGATAGTGACGGATCGCTACGGATCTCACCGAGCACTTCGCGTCCGCCCATCATCGGAAGATTGAGATCTAAAAGGATCAAGTGCGGCATTTCCACTTCCTCAAAGCCTGCTTCGCGACGAAGGTAACGAAGTGCTTCTTCACCGCTGGCGACTCGCGTCATCGAATTCTCGAATTCACACGAACTCAAGGCTCGTTTTGTTATCTCGGCCTCAAACTCGGCATCTTCGACGAGTAGGATCCGCAGACTTTTCTTTTGCATCATCTTGATTGTTCAAAAAAACGAGCGTTACTTTTGGATTTGAAAACAGAATCGACTTCCTTCACCTTCAGCCGACTCTACCCAAATGTCGCCACCATGTCGCTGTACGATCCGCTTACAAAGCGCGAGACCGATTCCGGTTCCTTCGATACTACTTCCGTCGTGCAATCGCCGAAACACCTGGAATACTTCGCCGTGGAATTTTGGATCAATACCGATTCCGTTATCTGCGACGACAAACAGCCAGTGATCGGCCTGCTCGGTGGCTGAAATCGTAATCTCGGGACGCCGCTCTGGATCACGATATTTGATCGCATTGCCGATAAGGTTTTGCAACAATTGAGACAAACGAGTTTCAACACCACGAACGGTGGGCAGTTTATCGTAACGGATCTCGGCGGCCGTTTCTTCGATCGTCGCTTCTAACCACCGCATCGCCTCTTGGACCACATCGTCCATATTTACTTCGGTGAAATCGGCGTCGTCGCGGCTGACTCTTGAGTATTGCAGCAAGTCGTCGATCAGCTTCTTCATTCGTTTCGCAGCGGCAATCTGTAGGTGCAAATAACGTTTGCCCTCTTCTCCTAATTTGTCGCCGTAGTCTTCGTTAATAAACTCGGCATAATTCGAGATCGCACGTAACGGTTGTTGTAAATCGTGCGATGCGACGTATGCGAACTGTTTTAACTCTTCGTTGCTTTCGTCCAGCAGTTCGGTCTGATGACGCAGTTCCTCTTGCGCATTTAGACGAACGACCAGTGTGGAAACAATATAAGCAATTTGACGAAGCATGGATTGATCGTCTTGGTCAAAATCGCCCGTCTCTTTGTCCGACAGCCAAATCGCTCCCAAAGCTTGACCTTCCCCGTCATACAAACGACACACCAGCATCCCACGCAGTGCAGGTCGTCGTGACGTTGGTTGACTCAAGCTCGAACCCATTGGATGCGACTGTAACTGCTCTGGCGAGAAATTCATCACGCCTTGGTCAATCGAGCGAAGGAAATCGCACGTTGCGATATCGTCTGGATGCTCGTTCCCGCTCTGCGAATCGTCGGCTTCAGCGACCGATTTCTGAGTGACAAAACTTTGATACTTCGAAGAATAAGAACGGCCGTGGACTTTATGCTTGTCCGCAAACGTATGACATAAATCGATCCCCGCGATATGTGCGGCGAATAATCGTCGGGACTGCTGGCAAACGATCGTGCTGAGTCCTTCGAGTGACGTCACACGCAATGTCGCCTCGAGCATCTGCAGCATTACTTCACTTAAATACAGATCGTTGCTGAGACGCTGCTCGTATTCTTTTTGATCCGTGACATCCAGGTGGACTCCGAGCAAGCGAGTGGGCTGGCCCTGCGCATCACGAAATACCTGGCCGCGAGCCAGAATCCAGCGGTATGCACCGGAGGAGTGCTTCATTCGAAACGTCGATTCGTACTCTTCGTTGTTGCTAGCCAGCAGCGTTTTAACCCGCTGAATCGCCCCAGCCAAATCGTCGACGTGAATGCGTGATTCCCAATCCACGTATTTCGATAGCGTGCCGGGAACTTCTCCTAATTGCCGATGCCACTGGTCAGAGAAAAAGACTTCATCGGTCGTCAGATCCCAATCCCAAAGTCCAACATTTCCTCCACGCAGTGCGTGCTGCAAACGCGTTTGTGCTTGCCGTAGTTTTTCCTGTTCAATGCGGCGATCCGTTATCTCACGCCAAACGCCTACGATTGCGTCACCAGAGCTCAATTGCACGCGCGACAGGGTGACTTCGCATACAAATTCTTCTCCATCGGCTCGAACGAATAACCATTCAAAGCGATGGTTTCCCTGTTGTCGAACAAGGGTTTCAATCTGTTGGCGGTTTTCGACCGACAACTTTCCATTCAATTGGAATTGCGGTGAAAATTCACTCGGGTGTCGTCCTAGAAGAGATTTCGAGTCAGGTACTCCCAACATTTGGGCCATTGCTGGGTTGCACTGCAAAATGCCTTGCTCGTTGTAAACAAACTGAGCATCCGACGACTGTTCAAACAGGACGTTGCGGAGCACTGACTCGGACAAAGGTTCACTCATTCAGGCATCGCCTCGGAGTACTTTTCGATCTGTTCGTGCAAATGCCACTGACCTGGATCATCTAGTAAACAGCCGCTCTCGATCTGCAACGCCTCGTCGACGCGGTTGAGTAGAAACAAGATCTCCGCCAACGTGTCTCGATAGATCGCACTTTCGGGTTCAAAGTAGACCGCTTGTTCGGACAATCGGGATGCTTCGCTGAGTTCTCGTTTATTCATTGCAGCGATCCAAGCCAGATTGTTACCTGCAGTTGCATCAAACGGATACGCGGCGATGTAGGCAAGCCCGGCCTCCCAAACGCGATAGAACGAAGCGTCTGCGATCTTGTCCATACCCTTGGCACGCATTTTCGGAAGCAACCGCTCGGCAACATCAATGTCGAGCGGGTCCAATTCATAAATGCGATCGAGATGGCGTTTGACTTGCAGTTCGTCGCCGTTTTCGATGGCGCCTTCGAGTTGCCAACGGCGGACAAAAACCGGCAGCGAGATATAGGCAACCGAACGAAAGAAGGTGGTTTCCAAAGTACCGCCGATCGCTAAATCAAACCATTTTGCTGCGTCGATGGGATCCGCTTCGCGAACGATGGAAGAGTAATTGCGGGCGACGTCGTAAAGCTCCGTCGCTCCCTCGG